>JAIFLV010000087.1 GCA_020048895.1 Rhodoferax sp.
GCGTCATCAGCTTGAACCCGGCCGATGAAAATCCGCAGCCGCGCTGGGCCGACAAGACCTCGGCCATTCCTGGCTGCACCTCGTCGGGCGCTGAAGTGTCGGCCCTGGCCGGCGCCGTGCCGCCCATGCTCAATGCCTGGAAGGGCGGTGACCTGCAGCCGGTACGCAAGGACGATGTGATTGAGAAGTGCACCTTCTGCTACCACCGCGTGCTCAACGGCCTGCAACCCGCCTGCGTGGAAGTCTGCCCGCCACAAGCACGCATCTTTGGCGACCAGGACGACCCGAACAGCAAGATCTCGATGATCCTGAAGAATGACAAGTCGTTCCGCTTGCTGGAAGAAAAAGGCACCAAGCCCAATGTGCATTACATTGGAAAGTACAGCCCTCGCGCTTGAAATAGTCTGGCGTTGAGTGCTTTAGGGGCCGGAATAACCGGCCCTGTTTTTTTGATTCAGGAGATCCGATGTCTGACTATGCCCCCGATGAAGCCACGGCACGTGAAGACCTGTGCCGCTTTCTGTCGGCCTGCTACTACGAACCAGCGCCCGAGTTTGCAGAAGAACATTTGTTTGAAAACATTGTGATTGCTGCCGAACGCTTGCATCCTGATTTGGCCGACCATGCGCGCGCTTTGGGAGACGCATTCGCTGCACAGGACCTGGAAACTTTGCTGGTCGACTACACGAGGCTGTTTCTTGGCCCCATGGAAGCACTTGCCAAACCCTATGGCGCTTCGTGGCTTCCCGGTCCACCCCAAGGCGAGGACAATCCGCCTCCCGCCGTGCTGGAAATCTACAGCGAGGGGGGGTTCGACATCGATCCCGAGTTTATGGAACTTCCCGACCATGTGGCGGTGGAGCTCGAGTTTTTGTACCTGCTGAACTTCAACGAACAACGCGCCGTCAGTGCTGCAGAGCATCAGGCCCTGCAGACGCTCAAACAGCGCTTCCTGCGCGAACATCTTGGCGCCTGGATCGCACCGTTTTCGGCTGCCGTCGGTAGCGCGGCCCAGACGGAGTTCTACCGAGTGCTCGCAGCGTTCACCAAGCGCTTCGTGCAGATAGAGGCAAGTGCACAAACATTGCATTGAAACTCACATGAAGATATTCGGAATAGCCGGCCACTCCGGCATGGGCAAGACCACACTGCTGGAGCGCCTGGTGCCCGAAATTGCGTCACGGGGCTTGGTGGTGTCGCTCATCAAACACAGCCACAAGAACATCGACATCGACCGCCCCGGCAAGGACTCGTACCGGCTGCGCGAGTCGGGTTGCAAGGAGGTGCTGCTGCTGGGCAACAACCGCTGGGCGCTCATGCACGAACTGCGCGGTGCGCCAGAGCCTTCGCTGGACTATTTGCTGGACCGTATGCAGCACTGCGATCTGGTGCTGATTGAAGGATTCAAGGAGGGTGACTTTCCAAAGCTCGAAGTCTGGCGCGCGTCGGAAGGCAAGCCCACGCTCTGGCCGCACTGGCCGGGCATTGTGGCGATTGCCAGTGATGCCACGCCGGTGGCACAGGCGCGTGATGTCACCGAGCTGGGTTTGTCGGATATTGCGGCGATTGGGACGTTCGTCCTATCGCAAGCCGTGCCCATTCCCAAGATGGTCTGACAGGCCTGCAGCGCTTTCGCACTATGCGTGGGCAGCTACAAAAACGTGAGCGCCATCAAGAGGCATGGATTGCGCGCCAAGTCAGACATTCAACAATCGGCGCATCAGAAGTGTAGGGAAATCCTGCCGGTGGCCCGCTATGGCATATACATACACGTCACGGTCCACGCGCCGATAGACCAGTTTGTGGTGGGAGGTAAACAGGTATTGATATTCCAGGATGCCCACAGATGCCAGCTCCGGCACCGGTGCCCCCGTCAACAGCCCGCTGTCCACCAGCGACAGCTTTTGAAAGATTTCATCTTCCGCTCGCAACCAGTCCGACTCGCTCCAGTGGTCGAACATGTATTCCTGCAATGCGAGGAAGTCGTCCTGCGCATCGGGAAGAATGATGACGGCCATTACTTGCGGCGCTGGCGCGCCGCCGCCAGTTGGGCGCGTGACTCAGCCACAGAAATGCCTTTGCCAACCAAACGGTCTTTTTCACCCAAGGCGATGAGTTTCAGGGCAGCGATCAGAGACTCCTTGTCCTGATACTGTTTCACGCTCTCGATCACCATGCTGGCCTCCCCATTCTGCGTGATGAAAAATGGATTTCCGTTCATCGCCAGGTCTTGCGAAATGCGGGCGGCGTGGCTTTTCAAATAGGAAATGGGCTTGATATTGACGACAGAGGGCATGTTCAACTCGCGGGGTAAGTGGTGCTGAATTTAGCCCCGAATTTAGTCTCAGTCAAGCGGCTGCGCGCCGGTACAGATGCCAGCGGTGCTGGTGCAATGAAGACCGCTCTTGACTTGACTTTGTGCAATCATTGCACAATAATTCACCTATGCCAACGCTGCACCGCCTGTCCAACATGAGCATTCGGGTAAACGTGCCCGACCACTTGCCACCCCATGTGCATGTGGTCATGAGCGATCGGCGCGATGCGCTGGTGGATTTGGCTACCTTGGCAGTTACCAGCCGGACATTGCGAACATCCGACATCGCCGACGCGATGGCTTGGATAGACGCCAACCTGGCCTATTGCGTTCAGGCTTTCAAGGAGAACAACCCATGATTCACGACCCCCATCACACCATCATCGCACTGGCTGTGCGTGCCCCCAGTGGCTTGACACTGACCTTTGCCGATGGCGCCACCTTTGGCATTGACATGGCGCGTGCAGTGACGGCCTACCCGGCACTGTCTGCCCTGAATGACCCCGCACTGTTTGCCATGGCGCGCCTTGACGCGCTGGGAGGCTATGTGATCTGGACTGAGGATGATCTGGAGATGGCCGCAGACAACCTGCGCAACCTGGCCATAGAGCAGGCGGGCGGCATTGGCCCGGAGCGCATCCTGAACTGGATGGCCAAGCACAGCCTCACGCAAGAGCGTGCAGCGCAAGCGGTCGGTGTGTCCAGGCGGATGTTGAACTACTATCTCTCAGGGGCCAGACCCATTCCCAAGACTGTCTGGCTGGCTTGCCTGGGCTGGGAAACTGTGGGCGAATTGAGCCACGTTTAAGTCTGAAGTTTAAGTATCAAAAGAGCCTGCAGCGCCCGCAGAATTTGCGTGAACAGCTATAAAAAGTGGAGCAACTTTACTGCCGCTGGACGGCTGGCGCTTGCGGCCACTTACCGACGCACCGCCTTCATCGCATCGACCAAGCCCACCGTCTCCACACTCACCGTCGTCACGCGTGCCAGCAGATCAATCACCTTGTCCTTGTAGTCGGCAAAACGGTAGGTGTCGAGCTTGCTTGGCGCGGCAAAAGCAAGGTTTCAGGACCCCGGGAGATCGGCGCGTGCCCGTTGATAGAGCGCATGGAATTCGGCCTCACGGTTCTGCGCACCGATGTGCACGAGCAGCACATCGCGCAGGTCCCATGTTGGGTCTGCTGCCACGTAGTGACAAAACCAAAAGACATCCGATAGAGTCTCACCTTCATGGGCGGTGGTCATCACGAAGGTGTCGTCAGGCATATCCGGTCCGACGGCGTCAATGTAGGCGATGTCGACCGACGTCTCCCTCATGCTCGAATTCAAGATGAAAGCATAGCCAGTGCATTTGTTCGAAGGTGTCGTAATCCTCAGCAAACACTTCCACCGGCTTGCCACAGCGTTTGCACAGTTTCTCCTGATTCATTTTTTTCCCAAAAATTAAGCGCCCAATTGTGAACTGCAAAGGTCCCGCGGACTGCCCCTGCCAGCAGGTGGGTTCTTATGGGTATTGCTGGCGCGAGTGCAATATCCGCAGGATGTCGATCACATCGCTGCCGACCTGGTACACCACGATGTAGTTTGGATGCACCACATGCTCGCGCGTTCCGGGCACGCGACCCGGACGGAAAAGGTAAGGCATAAGCGGCAGGTTTTGCGCCGATTGCACGATCACAGAAAAAAGGTTTTGCGCCGCCGTCGCATTGCGCTGTTCTATGTAGTCAATGATTTCCACCAGATCGGTGGTGGCTTCTTCAGACCAGCGAACGATTTGCACGGACTTTGCGCCGCTCTTCGAGCGCCGCCTGTACCTTGGCTACCGCAGCATCGTGCGGCAAGCGCGGCTTCTCACTGCGCAAGGCTTCCTCCACCTTGGCGCGAAACCACTCGTCGTAGCTGGCTTCCTGCTCTTCGGTTTCGAACTCGGAAACAATTGGGGAGCGCAAAGCTGTCATGGAGCAAAGATTAGCACAAATGTAGCTATCAGACTGCGTTACCGGACCGCCTGCGCCATGCCGCAGGTGATGGCCACCGTATCCACACTCACCGTAGTCACCCGCATCAGCAGGTCGATCACCTTCTCCTTGTAGTCGGCAAAACGGTAGGTGTCGAACTTTGCGTGGCAAAAGGCGGGGTCAGGACTCCGGGAGATCGACGAGTGCCTGCTGATAGAGCGCTAGGAATTCGGCCTCGCGGTTCTGCGCGCCGATGTGCACGAGCAGCACATCGCGCAGGTCCCATGTTGGGTCTGACCCCAGGCAGCAGGTGTCGCACCGGGTGGGTTGAGATGTTCAAACAAGGCCGAGGCGCTTCGCAAGGCACGATTCGCAAGGAACTTCACACACCCAAAGCAGCCACACCCCAACCTTGGCATTTTTTTATCGTGACCAAATGAGGCTGAAGCGCTTTTGGAATAAGCGCTAGCAGCTACTGAAATGCTAGCGATTGCCAGCAATATTTCAGATCGCTCTTGTCCCACGACAATTGGTTTCGCTGAAGCGGCTGCATCCCCAGAACGATTTGCCCGTGTTGGGGCCATTGCGTGCCAGGCGCTTCACCATGACTGCAGCACAGACAGGACAGGCAGGACCGCTGGCTTGCATTTCTGGGATGGCGCTCAATGGTGTTATGGGGGAAGCCTGCCCCTGGATACCTCTTTGTAGCGCCTTGCCGTTGATGAGTTGCAGTTCGCGGCCCTCCACAAATTTGCGTGCTTCGTCGGTGAAGTCACCCGAAGTCACCAAGTAGCCTCCGGCCATGCGCTGCGCGGCTATCAAGCCGTACAGTTCGCGCACCGGTTCCGGCCCCACGCGCAGCGCACGCCAATGCTTGCATTGGACAAGGTATCGGTCAGAGCCCCTTTGCAACACTACGTCCACGCCACCATCAGGACCACCACCGCCAGTATTGGTGACTACGAACCCTTGGCGGTGGAAGTATTCACCGACCAGCACTTCAAACTCGCGCCAGCTCATTTGCGACACAGCATCTGCGCGATTCATTGCTTCGGCATGCAGACCCCGAGCCCGGTACCGTTTGAAAGCTGAGATGCCCGCTCCCAGTAAGCAAAGAAATGGGAGGGCGTATTGCCCGGCCATTGCCAACGAACGCAGCATTGCCGTGATTGCGAAACTTCCCACCTGTCCGGGTTGCAGCTGTGTTGGCATCGGCGCATTGGCAACAGAGTGAAGCCATAGATAACTGATAAACGCCAGTGTCACACCAACCCACCATGGCAACCGCGCCAGTGCATCCACCAATGCGTCCGCCAAACTATCATTCTTTCTTCCCGCCATTAATTAATTCTCCCTTTGCTTGTCTCAAAATTTCATTTGCCGTATGCATGGAGCGGAAGTGCCAACCACCTCAGCGCTCAGCGGCTTTCATCGCGTCGGTAACCTCCACCGTCTCCACGCTCACCGTGGTCACGCGGGCCAGCAGGTCGATCACCTTGTCTTTGTAATCGGCAAAACGGTAGGTGTCGAACTTGGCGCGGATGGTGGGGTCCTTGGGTTTCTTCTCTTTGTACTGGTC
>JAIFLV010000072.1 GCA_020048895.1 Rhodoferax sp.
TCACCGGCACCACCGCACCGCGCAAGTTGATGACGCCGCGAATACACGCCGGCATCATGGGTACTTCGGTCAGGTTGGCGTACCAGATGATTTCTCGAATGCACAGAATGCCAATCGAGAACATCTCGCCACCGAGCATGAAGGTCAGGTACTGCTTTTGCTCAACCGGTGCGGCAGCCGCTGCAGCAGCGGCCGCTGCCGTGGCATGCGCACCCATCAGGGCTTGCGGCTTGTCTTCGGTTTTAACCAATGCGTTCATGAGGTTTCTCCTCAGAACTTGGAGAACACCGATTCGTCTACGTCGTCGCCAGAGGCCACAGCCTTGGCGCTGCCAGTTTTGACTGCAGGGCGCTTGGCGGTTGCGGGCTTGGCACCGGCTGCGCTCTTGCGGGCGGGAGCGCGCGTATGGCCCGAGCCCTCGACCTTGAAGAACGTCATGGTCTGCTGCAACTGTTCGGCCTGGCTGCTCATCTCCTCGCTGGTGGCTGCCAGTTCTTCCGAGCTGGAGGCGTTTTGTTGCGTGGTCTGGTTCAGTTGGCCTACTGCCGAGTTGATCTGACCCACACCGCTGGACTGCTCGCTCGACGCTGCAGAAATCTCTTGCACCAGGTCTGCGGTCTTGCGAATCGCTGGCACCATTTGTTCCAGCAACTTGCCGGCCTTCTCGGCCAGCTCCACACTGCTGGTGGCCACTTCGCCAATCTCCTGGGCTGCCACCTGACTGCGTTCGGCCAGTTTGCGCACTTCTGCAGCCACCACTGCAAAGCCCTTGCCGTGTTCACCGGCGCGGGCGGCTTCAATCGCAGCGTTCAAGGCCAGCAGGTTGGTTTGGGCTGCGATGTCGTCAATGATGCTGATCTTCTTGGCGATCTGCTTCATGGCGGCAACGGTTGCGTTGACGGATTCACCACCGTCGGCGGCGTCTTGCGCGGCCTTGGAGGCCATGCCTTCGGTTACTTTGGCGTTCTCAGTATTTTGGGCAATAGAGGACGTCATCTGCTCAATCGAGGCTGAGGTTTCTTCCACCCCGGCAGCTTGTTCGCTGGCGGCTTGGCTCAAGGCCTGGGCGGTCGCGCTTACCTCTTCAGAGGCACTGGCCAGCGCTTGCGCACCACCGTTCACATCGGCTACCACTTCAGAGAGCTTGCCTACCATCATCTTCATGGAGTACAGCAGACTGGAATCATCCTTGGGATGGGTTTCCACTTTCATGGTCAGGTCGCCTTCGGACAAGCGCACCACCATGTCGCGGGCATAGTCGGGCTCGCCGCCGAGTTGCTTGGTTACGCTGTGGGTGATCACCCAGCCGGCCACGGCCGTCAACAGTGTGGCAATGGTGCCAAGAATCAGAATCAGGTTTTCAGTGGATGCCACCAGCGCGTCGGCATCTTTCCCGGAAGTCACCATGGCCGCACCCTGGAACTTGATCAGCTCATCGACGGAGGCGATGTAGTCGGATTGTGTCTTGCGCAAGGGGCCTTGCATCAGGACCACAATGTCGGCCTTCTTGTCGGCCTTCAGGAGCTCGATGAACTTGTCCTGGTCTGACACGTAAGCGGCGCGGGCATTGCCGATTCTCCGCAAGATCTCCTTGCCCTTTTCGGCTTTGATGGACTTGTCCAGCAATTCGAGGGAGTCAGAGATGATCTTGCGCTGCGGCGCAATGGCGTCTAAGGCCTTTTGCTGCTCTGTACCGCTGAAGATATAGGCATTGCGCATATTGCGCGCAATGACGTTGATGGAGCGAATCACGTCGTTGGCCTGCACCGTCTTGGGAAAGCGGTCATTGGCCATCAGCTCGATGGCATCATTCAACGCACCAAGCCGCATATAGCTTGTGGCCGCAATGACGATGAGCAAAAGCAGGGTAATGGCAAAGCCGATGCCCAGCCGGACTCCGAGTTTGAGATTGTTCAGAAAAAAGGGTTTGGAAACAAGGCACCGACAACGGTCTGACACCTGGCGGACCATAGGCCTGTCGGTGTTTGCGACGGCGCACTGGCGCTGCCTCCCACTGGCACGATGCGCTGGCCCTTTTGCTTGTTGTGGTCATGATGCTTGCCCCTCCAACAGCCGACCGGCATTCGAGGGCGCGCGGTGCTGGCTGCTCACCGACCTCTTCACCAACTGCGGCACATCCAGAATCAGCGCCACATCGCCACTGCCCAGAATGGTGGAGCCCGAGATGCACTGCACCTGGCTGAACATCTGCCCCAGCGGCTTGATCACGGTTTGAAACTCACCCAACAGCGTGTCCACCACCAGGCCAGCTTTTTGCCCGGCATATTTGAGAACCACAATGTTCTCGCCCTTGAGTGGTGGCGGGTTCTTGATGCCAAACAGATCGCGCAGCTTGATAAACGGCAGCACCTGGCCGCGCAGATTGGTGTAATCGTGGTCGGGCTCTGCCGTATAGGCCACACACTCCTCGATCATGTCCAGCGGGATGGCAAATACACGCTTGGCCACTTCCACCAGGAAGCCGTCAATGATGGCCAGGGTGAGTGGCAGGCGCACCGTCACCGTGGTGCCCACACCTTCTTCGCTGTCCAGACTGACGGTGCCGCGCAGCGCGGTGATATTGCGTTTGACCACATCCAGACCCACGCCCCGGCCTGACAGGTTGGTAATGGTCTCTGCCGTGGAGAACCCGGGCTCAAACACCAGTCCATAAATGTCAGAATCACTCAGGTGCTGGCCCGGCTCAATCAGCCCACGCTCCGTGGCTTTGGCCAGAATGCGGTCTTTCTTCAAGCCGCCACCGTCGTCCTGCACGGTAATGACAATGGCTCCAGAGTCGTGGAAGGCGTTGAGCTTTAAGGTGCCCTTGAGCGGCTTGCCGCGTGCGGCGCGCAGTTCGGCCGATTCAATGCCGTGGTCCATGGAGTTGCGCACCAGGTGCATCAGCGGGTCGCCAATCTTCTCGACCACCGTTTTGTCGAGCTCGGTGTCTTCGCCGTCCACCACCAGCGCAATGTCCTTGCCCAGATCGCGTGCCACATCGTGCACCACGCGCTGGAAGCGGTTGAAAGTGGCACCGATTTTCACCATGCGCAGTTGCAGGGCGCTGTCGCGCACTTCTTCGACCAGGATGGAGAGCTTGGAGGTGGCTTCCTCGAGCTCAATCACCTTGGCACGGTGGGCGATCATGTTGACGTTGGCACCGGCAATGATGAGTTCGCCCACCAGGTTGATGAGCTGGTCGAGCTTGTCGGCATCCACCCGTACCGAGCGGCTTTCCTGGGCCTGTACTTCCTTGACCTGTTTTTGCTTGGTAAGCGCCGCGTCCACCACTTCGGCGGGTACCGACTGCTGTTCCAGCAGGATGGCACCGAGCTGGCGTTGCGGAATGGTGTCGGCCTGGGCGCTCAGGGCGTTGTCCAGCTCCTGGCGGGTGAGCGCACCGCAGCGCACCATCAGTTCGCCAATGCGCTCGGAGATCTCGGGGGACTCCTTGATCAGGCGGATGTATTCGTCCACCTGGCTGTTGGGCGGCAGGATGCGCAGGCGCACATCGCCCTGCACAAACTCGAAAGCGCGCTCGATGGCGGCCTTGTCAGACTGGGTGTCGAGTTCGAGCTCATAGGCCAGGTAACACAGCTCGGGCTCCATGGCGTTGGGCTCGGGCAGCCGGTCAGGGATGGTCAGAATATCGACAATGCGCCCCAGTGTGGAGAGGTAGCGGATAAAGGAGAGCGGGTCCATGCCCATGCGCAGCACTTCCGGGCCAAACTGCATGGAGATGTGCCAGTGGTCGGAGCCCCCGCCTTTGCCCGGCATGCGCTGGGTGGAGTCCACTTCGTGCTCCGGCACCAGGGCGGCGACACCGCCGCCGGGTGTGCCCAGGGCGGCGTGCAGTTGCAGCAGCAAGGGTGCTCCAGCTGCGGTGGAGGCGTCATCGGCCTCGGTCTGGCCGGCCTGCACGCCGTCGATGAGGGCCTTGATGTGGTCGCAGCACAGCAGCAGGGTGGCTACGAGTTCGTCGCTGATGGACATGGTGCCGGCGCGCACTTTGTCGAGCACGTTTTCCACCACATGGGTGAAGGCCACCACGTGGTCCAGGCTGAACAGGCCCGAAGAGCCCTTGATGGTGTGGGCGGCGCGAAAGATGGAGTTGATGAGCTCGGTCTTGTCGTCGGTTTGCTCCAGCGCGAGCAGGGAGCTTTCCATGTCTTCGAGCAGTTCGCGGCTTTCCGCAATAAAGATGAGGAGGGCTTGGTCAAGGTTCATGGCAGGCTTTCTGTGTCTACTTGCGATGCTCGATGACCAGCGGGTCGCCAAAGAAGGCGGCCATGTTCAGGAGTTCAAACACTTCAACGACCGCCGGGCTGTGGCCGATGAGCTGCAATTCGGCTCCCACCGCTTTGGCGGTGCGCTTGGCCAGCATGAGCAGTTGCAGGCCGCAGGTGTCGAGTTCGCTGACCATGGAGAGGTCCACCACCAGGCGTACCCCCAGGTGCAGGGGTTCGGTCAGGGCGTGTTTGAGTTCGTCGGCGCGGTAGATGTTGCATTCGCCATCGAGCCGCAGGTCGATTTGGGTCATGGGAGTTTCTGTGGACATGGGGTCTCCAGGAGGGTGCGTCAGGGCAGCAAGGGTGGGCGCAGCGCGCTGCGGGCTACGGCAGGCACAGGCGCTGCACGGCGCCGAGCATTTGTTCGGGCTTGAAGGGTTTGACCACCCAGGCCTTGGCTCCGGCGGCCTGGCCTTCGCGTTTCTTGGATTCATCGCTCTCGGTGGTGAGCATGATGATGGGGGTGAACTTGTAGGCCGCCATGGTCTTGACGTTCTTGACAAAGGTGATGCCGTCCATGATGGGCATGTTGACGTCGCTGATGATGAGGTTGACCTTCTGCCCGGTGAGCTTGTTGATGGCGTCCTGGCCATTGATGGCTTCAATGACGGTGTAGCCTTCGCCGCGCAGCGCTATGCCCACCACCGTGCGGATGGAGGCAGAGTCATCGACGATCATGATGGTTTTGGCCATGGTGGGGTTCTCCGAATCTAGAAAAAGGTGATCTCATCGTCTTTCTGGGGCTCGGCAACTTTGCCGCCTGAATGAATGACGTGCTGGTCTTGCATGACGTAGGTTTTTTTCAGCTCGTCGAGTACCACCTGCGAATCCAGCGCGATGACTTCACCGGTCAGTGCGCACGCATCGTGGTGGGCGCGCACGAACTGCGGCCACTGTTCGATGTTGTTTTTCAGGTGGTACAAGATCTGACTAACACGGTCCTGGAACTGAAACTCCACCAGCGCGTGCCCGATTTCGGTTTGAATCGCCACGCTCTCGTCCTTGAGCAGTGCGCCAGAGCGCTCCATGGCGCCGGTGGCTTCCTTGAAGTCACCGAGCAGCCCTGTAATGGCAGACTCGGTGGACTGGGCGTTGTCGTTGCGCTGGCGCACCGAGTCCCGCACGCTGATGCTGGACTCGGCGATGGCGGCACTGATGACCCGGACTTTTTCCGCAATGTGGCGCCCGGTGTCACCCGACTGGTTGGACAACATGCGGAACTCTTTGGCTACCACGGCAAAGCCCCGGCCCAACTCACCGGCGCGGGCGGCTTCGATGGCGGCATTGAGCGAGAGCAGGGTGGACTGCTGGGCTATCTTGGCCACGTCGTGTGCCATGTCCTGCAGCTCTTTGGTGAAGCGGTCCAGGCCTTCGACCTTTTCCAGCATCCCCAACATGCTGGAGGTGGCGTCTTGCTGGGCCGCGACGATGGCGCCGAGCTCCTGTTCGGCACGGCCGATGACCGCGATCAGGCTCTTGTCGCTGCCCTGCAGGCTATCGGTTTCCAGGCTGGCCATCTGGATGGCCACGCCGAGCTTGTCGACGATGCCGGAGAATCGAATGCTGATGTCGGAAATGGCGCTTTCCATTTGCTCCTTGGAAGTCTCGATGTGGCGGCCCCAGACCGGCGCCACTTCGGAGCCAAAACGAAGCTGACCGCTGATCAGATCCTCCACAGATCCCCGCAATGTCCTTTCGCGTGCCACCATCTGCAGGATAAGGGCCGAGGTGCCGACGCCATACAACAACGCGAATGCAGCACTGAAAGTTGTCCAGTCCACGATCGCCATCAAGACATTGGCCAGCGCTGCCAGGACGCTGACAACCAGAAAACCTGACAGGAGAAGTTTGGGGCTATGGTGCATATCGGTCCTGGTCCAGAACGCGCTCAAATGCATCACGCTCCAGGGGTTCGCCAAAATAGCGGCCCTGTAGCCTTTGCACACCCAGCAAGGTCAGCAGGGCGGCGGCTTCGGCATCTTCCACGCCCGTGGCAGTGGTCTGCAGATTGCACACCTGGGCCAACTTGACAATGGCTTCAATGAGCTCGGTACCGACCTTGCCCCGCACGCGCCGGGTCAGGGCGGCGTCGATGCGAATGCCGGTGGCGGGTTTGTCGAGCAATTGCGTGAATGTGAAGTGCCCGCTGCCCAGTTCGCCGATCATTACGCCAAAACCGGCCTCCCGCAGCGCACTCATCCGCTGGTCTGTGGTTGCACCGTCGTCCGCGGCGACACTCTCCGCAATTTCCAGGTCGATGCACGACAAGGGCATGCCGAGTTGCTTCAAGTCGTTTGACAACTGCGCGGTGAAGGTGCTCGCGTGCAACTGTTGGCGCGAGACATTGGCCAACAGGGTCAGCCCTTGGTCACGGCTGCGCCAGGCATGCAGGCAAGCCAGTGACTTGGCCCACACTTGCAGCCCCAGTTGTTCAAGCAAACCCAACTGCTGCGCAACCGGAATGAAGCTGTGCGCCAGCACATGCCCATGCTGTGCATCGTGCCAGCAGGGCACCACTTCGCAGCTCACCACGCGGTGGGTGCGGGCATCGACAATGGGTTGAAAGCAGGCCTGAATGGACTGCTGCGCGACAGCATTGGCCAGACGCGTCGAGAAGTCCGGCGTTTGAAATGATTGCTCCCTGAATCGCATCGGACGAACAATAGTTGCCAGCCCGGGAAACGCCAATACCGGTAAACCGGTATTTGAAACAAATGGTTACAACCGCCCCACAGCAACGCGATTACCGGTTTACCGGTATTAATGATTGGCAAAATGGCTTGCAGCGCCCGTAGTACGTGCGTGAGCAGCTAGCAAAGCGATAGCAATTTGGACGCAGCCGGAGTGCATTCGGCCGAACCCAACGTCAGTACAGCGTCCGGACGTTATCATCTGTCTTATTCCGTTTACACAAGGGTAAGTCATGGCTGTCGTGCTTTCATCCAAATCCGAACGCATCGACGTTCGGGCGAGTCTTCCGGTCAAGCAGTTGTTGCAGGAGGCGGCCCGCGCGGCCCACAAGAACGTCAGCGAGTTCATGCTCGATGCGGCGGTCGTGGCTGCCAACCAGATGTTGGCAGATCGCCTGCGGTTTGAGCTGCCCTCAGAGCAGTGGGCGGCCTTTGTGGCGGCACTCGATCAGCCGGTAAGTGCCAGACCGAAGCTCCAGAAATTGCTGCGGGAACCGGGCCTGCTGGGCTGATGGCCTGCACCTACAACGCGATTCGCAAACTGGCGGTAACTGACAGCGTTGACGCCTTTGATTGCGGACAAGTGGCGCTCAACCTGTACCTCCAGCGCTTTGCCTTGGGCAATCAAAAGGCAACTGACAGCGTTGACGCCTTTGATTGCGGACAAGTGGCGCTCAACCTGTACCTCCAGCGCTTTGCCTTGGGCAATCAAAAGGCCCATAGCGCCCAGACCTACGTCGCGACGTGTGCAGAGGTTGTGACGGGCTTTTACAGTCTCGCTGTCGGTAGCGTTGCGCCCGGCGTTGCGGCCGCCCGTGTCGTCAAGGGGTTGGCGCAACAACCAGTGCCGGTCATGCTGCTGGCCCGGCTCGCCGTGGACCAAAAGCATCAGGGTGCGGGTCTGGGGCGCGCCTTGCTCAGGGACGCTTTGATTCGCACGGCCAGGGCGGCCGACATTGCCGGTATTCGTGCGCTGCTGGTGCATGCCAAGGACGAAGCGGCCAGAAACTGGTACCTCCAATGGGAGTTCGAAGCCAGTGTCACGGACCCCTTGCATCTCTATCTGTTGATGAAAGAC
>JAIFLV010000116.1 GCA_020048895.1 Rhodoferax sp.
CTGGGCCCGGCGCTCTTGAAAGCGCGCCTTGGCGTGGATGAGGTGGTGACCACCTTGCTGCTGAACTTCATCGTGCTGCTGCTGGTGTCATTGATGCTCGACGGCCCCATGAAAGACCCCACGGCCATGGGCTGGCCGCAAAGTGTGGCGCTGCTGCCGGACCTGGAGCTGGGCAAGCTGATCGCCCAGACCCGGCTGCACACTGGCCTGCTGGGCGCCTGTGTGCTGGCAGTGCTGGTGTGGGTGCTCATGAAATACACCGTGCTGGGCTTTGACATCCGCGCCGTGGGTGCCAACCCGCGCGCCGCCGCGTTTGCCGGGGTGCCGGTCACGCGCACCGTGGTGCTGGTGGCGCTGCTCTCGGGCGGCTTGGCGGGCCTGGCCGGGGCCATTGAAGTGGCCGGACGCACCAGCTACCTGACGCTGGACATGTCGCCCGGTTACGGCTACAGCGGCATTGTGATTGCCATGCTCGCTGCACTGCATCCGCTGGGAGTGGTGGCGGGCAGCGTGTTTGTGGCCGGCGTGCTGGTGGGTGCCGACAGCATGAGTCGCGCCATCGGTGTGCCCACCTACATCGCCGACCTGATCGTCGCCGTTTCGCTGATCTCCGTGCTGATCGCTACGCTGCTCACGCAATACCGCGTGAGACTGAAATGACCCCACGCTTGTCACTGCCCCGGAATCGGCCGCAGCCGATTTCGCAAGTACTACGCTGCCCCCGAGGGGCTGTGCCTTGCTTGGGGCGGCCCAGCGCTGCGGCTGAGGTAGGCCCATGACCGAGCTGTTTGACATTCTTGCCAACCCCGCCTTCTGGGTCGCGGTGCTGCGCATTGCCACACCACTGATTCTGGGAACGCTGGGCGTACTGCTGTGTGAGCGGGCGGGCGTGCTGAACCTGGGCATCGAGGGCATCATGGTGGCGGGTGCTTTCACTGGCTGGCTGGCGGTGTATGCCGGTGCGCCGCTGTGGGGCGGCGTGGCCGTAGCGGCGCTGACCGGTGCAGTGCTGGGGCTGCTGCATGCCTTTCTCACCGTGGGGCTGGCGCTCTCGCAACATGTCTCCGGCCTGGGCATCACGCTGTTGGCCACGGCGCTGAGCTACTTTGGGTACCGGGTGAGTTTTCCCAAGGTGAGCACCCCGCCCACCATCACTCCGTTTGCCGAGATGGACTGGTTGGGCATTCCGGTGCTGGCGCAGCAAACACCGCTTACCCTGCTGGCGCTGCTGGCGGTGCCCGCGCTGGGCTATGTGCTGTACCGCACCCCGCTGGGGTTGGCCGTGCGTATGGTCGGCGAAAACCCGCAGGCCGCCGAGGGGCAGGGCGTGTCGGTCGCCAAAGTGCGTACCGGCGCCATTGTGGCGGGCTCGGCGTTCATGGGTGTGGCGGGTGCGTTTTTGACCCTGTCTGCCTTCAACGCCTTTTTCTTCAACATGGTCAACGGGCGCGGCTGGATCTGCGTGGCCCTGGTCGTGTTTGCCTCGTGGCGGCCCGGTAAGGCGTTGCTGGGCGCGCTGCTGTTTGCCTTTTTTGACGCCTTGCAGCTGCGCCTGCAGCAAAGCGGCGGTGCGGTGTTGCCCTACCAGTTGTACCTGATGCTGCCCTATGTGCTGTCCATCCTGGCGCTGGTGCTGGTGGCGCGCAAGGCCAGCTACCCGCAGGCGCTGATGAAACCCTATCGCAAAGGAGAACGCTGACATGCTGGACCTGCTTATCCACAACGCTACCCTGCCCGATGGGCGCACCGCCATGTCAGTGGCGGTGCAGGAGGGGCGTATTGTGGAGGTCACCGCAGGGCTGATGGCCCCGGCGCACGAGGTGCTCGACGCGCAGGGCATGCTGCTGAGCCCCCCTTTTGTGGATGCCCACTTTCACATGGACGCCACACTGTCCTACGGCCTGCCGCGCGTCAACCAGAGCGGCACGCTGCTCGAAGGCATCGCGCTGTGGGGTGAACTCAAGCCCCTGCTCACGCAAGACGCGCTCATCGAGCGCGCACTGACCTACTGCGACTGGGCCGTGGCAAAAGGGCTGCTGGCCATTCGCACCCATGTGGACGTGTGCGATCCCCGGTTGTTGGCGGTGCAAGCGCTGCTGGAGGTAAAAAAGCGGGTTGCGCCCTACATCGACCTGCAACTGGTGGTTTTTCCGCAAGACGGCGTGCTGCGCGGCGCGCAAGGCCCGCAGCAACATATGGACAACCTGGTGCGGGCGCTGGACCTGGGTGTGGACGTGGTTGGCGGCATTCCACACTTCGAGCGGACCATGGCCGATGGCGCGCTGAGCGTCAAGCTGCTGTGCGAACTGGCCGCGCGGCGGGGCTTGCGTGTGGACATGCACTGCGACGAGTCCGACGACCCGCACTCACGCCACGTGGAAACCCTGGCATTCGAGACGCAACGCCTGGGCCTGCAGGGCCGCGTGACCGGCTCGCACCTCACGTCCATGCACAGCATGGACAACTACTATGTAAGCAAACTGCTGCCGCTCATGGCCGAAGCCCAGTTGCAGGTGGTGGCCAACCCGCTGATCAACATCACGCTGCAAGGTCGCCATGACAGCTACCCCAAACGGCGCGGCATGACGCGCGTGCCCGAGCTGCTGGCCGCCGGCATCAACGTGGCCTTCGGGCACGACTGCGTGATGGACCCCTGGTACAGCCTGGGCAGTGGCGACATGCTGGAGGTGGCGCACATGGGCCTGCACGTGGCGCAAATGACCAGCCAGGCGGCCATGCGCCAGTGCTTCGACGCGGTGACCGTCAATCCGGCCCGTGTGCTGGGGTTGGAGCGCTATGGTCTGGCCGGCGGCTGCCACGCCGATTTCGTGCTGCTGCAGGCGGGCAACCCGGTGGAGGCCATTCGCCTGCGCGCACCGCGGCTGAAGGTGTTCCGCCGCGGGCGATTGCTGTCGGAAACCGCGCCGGCGACCAGCGCCTTGCACTTGCCTGGTCGACCCGGCCTCACATCGATGATGCCTTGACGCTCAGCCCTTGCGGGGTGCGAGCATCGCCATGGTGATGCGCGACACACAGGTCAACTCGTTGGCATCATTGCGCAAGTCAATCTGCCAGACTTGGGTGGACTTGCCAATGTGAACCGGCTTGGCAGTGCCTGTCACCCAGCCACTGGTAACGCCGCGCAGATGGTTGGCGTTGATGTCAAGGCCCACTGCCATCCAGCCTTCGGGGCTGGCGCAGGCAGCACCGCACGAGCCCAACGTCTCTGCCAGTACCACGCTGACACCGCCGTGCAACAAACCATAGGGCTGGCGCGTGCGCTGGTCCACGGGAACACGCGCCGTGAGGAAGTCATCGCCCACTTCGAGAAACTCGATGCCCAGATGCGAAGTTGCCGTGTTGGCGCTGAGGGCGGTAAGTGCTTCAACCGTGACAGGTATTTTCCAGATGGACATGGGATGATTCTTTATCTTTAACAACTATTGGGAATGCATGTACTGGGGTCAGTGTGTCAGAAGGCCACGCTTTTCCAGCATGGGTTCGACGTGCGGGTCACGGCTGCGGAATGCGCGGAACGCCGCGGCAGGTTCCTGTTTATTGCCCGCGCTGTAGATGGTTGCCAGCAACCGCTGGGCGGTAGCTGCGTCAAACGGATCCCCAGCTTCTGAAAAGGCTTCGAACCCATCCGCTTCCAAAACCTCCGCCCACATATAGACGTAGTACCCGGCAGCGTATCCCGAGCCCGCAAACAGATGCTGGAAGTGGGAAAGACCGTGGCGCAGTCCGATATCGTCAGGCACATCCAGCAGTGCGCGTTGCGTGTTCTCAAAAGCTTCAACGTCGACCGCGGTGCCATTGGGCAATGCATGCAAGGCCATGTCGATGAGGGCCGGGCCGGTGTATTGCACCGTAGCCCAAGCCTGGTCAAACTGCCGTGCCTTCTTCAGTTTTGCCACCAGTTCTAACGGAATGGGCTCGCCCGTTTCGCAATGGCGTGCGTGGCGCTGCAGCACCTGTGGCTCCAATGCCCAGTTCTCAAACAGCTGGCTCGGTAGTTCAACAAAGTCACGCAACACCGCGGTGCCGGATAACCGTTCATAGCGTACTTGGGAAAGCAACCCGTGCAACCCGTGCCCGAATTCATGGAACAGGGTTCGCACATCGTCAAAGCTCAACAGCGTGGTCGCCGACTTTGCAAAATTGTTGTTGTTGATGACGATGGGCAATGTGCCGTTGTCGTATCCCGATTGGACTTGAAACACACTCATCCAGGCCCCACTGCGCTTGGTAGTGCGTGAATAGTTGTCTCCAATGAAGTGCCCCACCAGCGTGCCATCACCGCGCAGCACTTTCCACAGTCGTGCATCGGCATGGTGCAAAACGACGCCTGACTGTTCTACAAATTGCAGACCGAACAGCCGACCAGCGCAATCAAACATGGCTGCGACCATGTTCTCCAGGGAAAAGTAGGGTTTGAGTTCAGCGTCGTCAAGGTCAAAGCGCTGCGCCCGAACCTTCTGTGCCAGATAGCGCCAGTCCCAGGCGGCAATGGGTGTGGGTTCACCCATTGAGCGCGCCATTTCCGTTAGCGCCTGCCGATCGACATCGGCGTGCGCTTTTGCCGGTTCCCAAGCCTTGTGCAATAAATCTAAAACTGCCGAAGTTTCGCCTGCCATGCGGTCGGCCAATTCGTAGTCTGCGTAGTTTGCGTAACCCAGCAGCGCCGCCTGCTCTTGTCGCAATGCCATGATCTTGGCTGCGACGATGCGATTGTCACGGCTACCGCTATGGGCGCCACGCGCCACGCGCGCGCGCCAAAGTGTTTCGCGCAGGTCCCGACGCGCAGAAAAGGTAAGAAAAGGTTCCGCCAGCGATGGCGAAAGCGTCACGATGCGTGTGCCTTGCGGAAATCCGCGTTGGGCCGCAGCGGACTGTGTGGCCACCCGCATGAACTCTGGTAGCCCTGCAAGATCGCCCTCACCCTGAAGCTCCAGGGCATACCCCGCTTCTTCCGCCAGCAGGTTCTGGCTAAACTCGGTGTACAGAGCCGCCAGTTGTGTCATGACTTCGCCGTAGCGCTGCCGGTCGTGCGCCTGTAGTCGGGCGCCGGCTCGGACGAAGTCCAGGTGAATGCGCTCCAGCAAGCGCAGTTGTTCGGCATCGAGTCCAAGCGTTTCACGTTGGTGGTAGAGCGAGTCAATCCGCGCGAACAGGCGTGCATGCATAAAGATGGCGTTCTCATGCGCTGCCAGTCGTGGTGACATCGTGATTTCCACTGCCTGCAACGCTGGCGATGTTTCACTTCTTGTCAAGTTGTGAAACATCATGGCGATGCGGTTGAGCAAGCGACCACTGGAATCAAAAGCTACCAGCGTGTTTTCAAAACTGGCACTGTTCGTGCTTGATGCGATGGCGTCAATTTCTTGCAGATGTTGCGTCAATGCGATGTCGAATGCTGGCTCAAAATGTTCCGGGGTAAACCGATCAAAAGGGGGAATTCCGTGCGTGGATGTCCAGTCTTGTACTAGGGGATTGGTTTGGTTTTCGGAAGCGGTGGTTTGGGTCATTGAAAGTGAATACGTAGTGGGGTGTATCGGGGTGCGCCGATTTTACGGAGTCGGTAGCGCTAAGGGAAAACCCCGAAGCTTCTTGTGTAATCTTGCCGAAAGGTATGATTTAAGCAATCTACAATCGCGGGTCCGCAATTTGCGAACTTTTGGCGCCATAACCCTGCTGTTGGGTGCAGTTTTGCGTAGGTCTTTATAAGGAATTAATTGTGACTACGAAGTTAATGACAATTGCCCGGACTTGGGCGCTGGCTCTGGGTTTGGCTGGTTCGATGGTGTTTGGACTG
>JAIFLV010000067.1 GCA_020048895.1 Rhodoferax sp.
CATCCAGCTCGGCGCGCGTTTTGCCCGCCAGGTAATGGGCGATCGCGCTGTGGGATTCGGGTGCGAACATCGCCATGATGTGGCTTTTCTCCAGCCCGGCCTCCAGCGCCAAGGCCTTGGCAAAATGCGGCTCCAGCGCTGCCATGGCCACGCGCCCGTCCTTGCAGGGGTACACCCTGTAGCCCGCGTGGCCTCCGCCCACCGCGGCACCCGGCTGCGTCAGGCCCCAGGTACGGGGCAGGGCGAGGTACCCGGCTGCGACCGACAGTGCGATTTCGAGCCTGATTCCTTTGCCCTTTTGCAACTGGGCAAGACGCGCCTGTAAAACCGCTTCGCTGGCCATGAGCGAGCCGCCCATGTCGGCATAGAGCGTGGGGGGAAGCTCCAGGCCATGGACCAGGTTGTTCTCTGCGAGGTAGGTGAGGTCATGTCCGGGTTCTTCGGCACGTTCGCCAGGTGCCCCGACGATCACGACCATGGAAAGCGCAGGGTACTGTCGGTGCAGGGTTTTCCACTCCAGCCCCAGCTTGCCCAAGGCGGACGGGCGAAACGACGTCAGCAGCACGTCGGTTTTCGCCAGAGCGCGATGCAGCGCTTTTTGGCCTTTTTCGGTTTTGAGGTCGACCTGTCCCACCTTTACGCCCACATGCAGTTCCTCGTAAGCGGCACGGTTGTACAGGCCCATCGGGTCGCCGGGCGTGCCTGCCGGCGCGCTAGGGTGAGGTGGCGGCTCGAGCTTGGTGCAGTTTGCGCCCATCTGCCGACAGCGCATCAGGGCGGCGGGTCCTGGCAGGTTGAGCGCCAGGCTGAGGATGCGTACCCCCTTGAGCGGAAGATGGGGTTTGGAAGTTGCGGTAGCGGATATTTTGTTGGCCATAAGTGAGGGATGCGCAGTGTTGCTCCCACGATAATAAGCCTTCCACCCTCGCAGGCGACGCCCTTGAACCCCACACAACCCAACCCATTGCCCCACGATCAGATTGATTTTGCGTTTGTCGCAGACTTGCCAGTAGCTCCCCTCGTGGGCAAGAAGCGCCGCGCTGCAGCCAAAGCCAGCGCGAAAAGCACTGCACCGGCTACTTGTGAAGCAATGCCGCAGGGCGAAACGGTTGACGCATTGGAGGGCATGGCTCGCCAGTTGGAGGCGCACCCGGACTACCGTGTGTTGCGCCGTCTGCAGCCTCGGTTGGCCTGGGGAGCGGCGCAACCCGATACAACACGGTGCTGCGTACTGGTCTTGGACACCGAGACGACCGGGCTGGACCAGAGCAAGGACAGAATCATCGAGCTCGCACTGCTGCGGGTCGACATCGACACCGGGACGGGCATGCCCTTGGGGGAGGTGCAGGTGTACGACGGTCTGGAAGATCCGGGCATCCCGATTCCGAAGGAAGTGCAGGGCATCACCGGCATTGACGATACCATGGTGCGCGGCAAAACGCTGGATGAGGCGCGCATTGCCCAGTTGCTCGATGGTGTGGATCTGGTCATTGCCCACAACGCCGGGTTTGACCGACCCTTCGTTGAGGCACGCTTGCCGCAGTTTGGCCAACTGGCCTGGGCCTGTTCATTTGCCGATATTGGCTGGCGCGAGCAAGGTCGCAGCTCGGCCAAGCTGGAAAGCCTCGCGCTGGAGTTGGGCTACTTCTACGATGCCCACCGTGCGGAGATGGACTGCCATGCCTTGCTGGCGGTATTGGCGCGACCCTTGCCAAAGGCACCGCACACCGGGCTGGCCCATCTGATGGCGCAGTCGAGCCAATGGAGCTACCGACTGCAGGCCACTAACGCTCCATTTGATGCCAAGGACAAGCTCAAAGCCCGTGCGTACCGCTGGAACGGCGACCAGAAGGTGTGGCACACCCGGCTCAACGATGCCGACAGTCTGCGCGCGGAGTTGGAGTGGCTCAAAGTCAACGTGTACCCGCAGCGATCGGCCATGGTGCAGGTGGAACAGCTCGATGCACGGGTGCGCTATTCCAGCCGCGCCGGTTCCGTTCAATTGCAATCGCTATGAATGTCGCTGCCCGGCCCTGGATGCCAGACCAGCGTGGCACCGTGGTGGGGGGCTAGGACGTGCAGATGGTGGCAACCCGGTTGCGGCCGTTGCGTTTGGCTAAGTACACGCCTTCGTCGGCGCACTTGAGCAAGTCTTCGATGCCCTTCATCGTGGGCGCTCTTACCGCAACTCCCACGCTGATGCTGCCCTGCCAGGTGCCGGCACCGGCCACCACCCGCATGCTGGCCACGTCGCTGCGTACTTTTTCGGCCGTGCGCAGAGCGCCGTCCAGGGGTGTGTTGGCGCAAATAATGAAGAATTCATCGCCACCCAGGCGGCATACCATGTCATCGGTGCGCACAGCCTCCTTAAGCTTGCGTGCCAGTTGCCGCAACACAGCATCTCCTGCATCGTGGCCGTAGGTGTCGTTGATCCCTTTGAACCCATCGGCATCCATCATCATGCACGACAGCGGCGCGCCCGTGGCATGTGCCTTTTGCCACTCGGCTTCAAAGGCCAGCATGGCATGGCGGCGGTTTGGCAGACCGGTGAGCACATCGGTCATGGCCATGTTCTCCAACTGCTGGTTGGCATCAGACAAAGCCTGGGTACGCTCGGCGACGCGGGCTTCCAGGGTCTGGTTGAGCTCAGCCAGATCACGGTTGCGCTCGGACACCTGGTTAAACAGGCGGTTCATCGCCTGCAGCAGGGTCGCGGTGGCGGGATCTTTGCCCGAAATGTAAGACTGGTACGCTTCTTCCTGGCTCTTGCCGGCATTGCTCGCTGCCATCAGCCAGGCCATGAGCTGGTCGGAGCCCAGAATGTGGTACGCCAGCCAGTTGGTCAGGAAGTTGAGCAGCGCAACCGCATCCTCGCGCTGGCCGGAGGAGACTCCCGCGTGCAAGTAGGTCACATCCTTAAGAAACTGGACATGCTCCTGTTTGTGGTGTTCGATGTGGCGCAGGTCCAGCGCAGCACTGACCATGAGTGCCTCTTCTTCGCGGAAGTGCTGCTGCGCGTAGCTGGCAAGTTCCGAAAAAACACCTTCAATCTCGGCTGCCGTGCTGCCCTGCGGGCGCATCAGCAGGTCGCCAAACTGGTTGATGACATCGACCAGGTGGTGATGCTGTTCGTCAACCATCGCAAGCCCGGTCGTAAAACAAGGGGCCCATTGAAATGAATCCATAGCTTTTCTCTGCACTTCCAACGTGTTATGGGGCATGGTAGCTCAATGGGCAGCGTCCAGGCGTTTCCGGTAAAAAGTCATGGGTACATTTTGTGTGACCGATGTCCTTGCCTTGCCCACCACATGCATTTCGCAGGGCTTGCAGTCAAAACGCAGCGTGAGCTTCTCCTTGCCATGGACCAGTTGCAGGGGCTCGGCCTTGACCTGGCCCTGCACGCCAGTGACGCCCTTGGCCTGCTTGGGGCACAGACTGAGCGAAAAGCGCACGCAGTGCTTGGTAATCATCAAACTCACTTCCCCAGGTTCCTCGTTGCTCTCATACGCGGCATCAATCACGTTCACGCCATGGCGGGCATAGAAATCGTGCGCTTTGTGGTTGAAAACGTTGGCCAGGTAGGTCAATGTGTCGTCGGGGTAGGGCACGGCCGGTTCCACCGGCTTGGCCCGCGGCAAGCGACTCCATGCCTTGTGGCGCGCATCTTCCAGCAGTTCTACGGCCTGTCGGCGCAGTGCGTTAAGTGCAGATGCAGGGATAAAAAGACCAGCAGCGCCCGTCAGTCGTGCGTCAATAGCTACGAAAATAGTAGCACCCAGTTTGCTGATCTGCTGCTCCAGCAGGCGCGCGTTGGCGGCGGGGTCACTGGCTTCGGTGTGGGGCAGGTGGGCTTGGGCACAGACGGTGTTGCCATCTTCATCGGTCAGATGCAAGGCCACACCGGTGGCAGTGCGCGCCAGTTCCGCCCATACGCCGATGCGCCGGTCGCTCGACTTTTTGTCTAGTACCTTGACCCAGTGGACGTCGCGGTTGCGGTTGACTTCCACTCCTTTACGCAGGTCTTTGAGCCCGGCAAGCGGGTCTTTGGGATAGACGCGCCAACGGCCCTTGTTGGCATCCAGGGCTTCGGCGCGATTGATGGCCAGGCCCGTCAGTTCCTTTTGCAAGTCGTAGTAGCACAGCCCATCACCGTTGTGCAAGACCATGGCTTTGTCGGTGAGTTCCAGCTCCACCCAGTTGGCGCCCGCAAGCGTCACAAAACCGATAGGTTGTCCGGGGTTCTTGGGCGTGTCGAAGGCACCGATGTCTTCCTTGCGGCCCTGCACAAAGTAATCGGTGAACTCGCGGTTGAAGTTCTGATTCGGGTCCGGCGTAAAGGTAAACCGGGTGCTGCCACTGGACGAGCGTGCCAGCGGTTGCGAAGACCCCTGGCGCTCTTCGATCAACGCATCGAGCAGGGTGCGGTAGTGGGCCGTGATGTTCTTCACATAACCCAGGTCTTTGTAGCGGCCTTCGATCTTGAAGCTGCGCACACCGGCGTCCACCAGCGCGGCCAGGTTGGCACTCTGGTTGTTGTCCTTCATGGAGAGCACATGTTTGTCATGGGCAACAAAGCGGCCTTTGTCATCAATCACCTGGTAGGGCAGGCGGCAGGCCTGGCTGCATTCACCCCGGTTGGCACTGCGCCCGGTTTGCGCGTGGCTGATGTAGCACTGCCCACTGTAGGCCACGCACAGCGCGCCGTGCACAAAAAACTCCAGTGTGCAGTGGGTCTGGGAGCGGATCGCCCGGATTTGCTCGAGTGTCAGTTCCCGCGCCAGCACGATCTGGGACAGCCCCACATCCTGCAAGAAGCGCGCTTTCGCCGGCGTGCGGATATCAGTCTGGGTACTGGCATGCAACTGGATGGGCGGCAGGTCGATTTCCAGCAGCCCCATGTCCTGGATGATGAGCGCATCGACACCGGCGTCATACAACTGCCAAGCCAGCTTACGGGCGGGTTCCAGTTCGTCGTCGCGCAAAATGGTGTTCAGGGTGACGAAGATGCGGCTGTTGAAGCGGTGTGCATGGCGCGCGAGCCGCGCAATGTCTGTCACCGAATTGTCGGCGCTGGAGCGCGCCCCAAACGACGGGCCGCCAATGTAGACCGCGTCCGCCCCATGGTTCACGGCTTCGATGCCAATGTCTGCCGTACGGGCCGGTGCGAGTAGTTCTAGTTGGAAATCAGGGAGCGACATGCCGCAGATTATCCCGCGCTGTGCGTAAACTCGAGGCCATGCAATCCCAAAGATTTGAAGCGGTGGATGCCCTGCGTGGTCTGGCCATGGTCTGGATGGCCATCTTCCATTTCTGTTTTGATCTGAACCAGCAAGGCTATCTGCAGCAGAACTTTCATACAGATCCGGTGTGGACCTGGCAACGCACCTGCATTCTCAGCCTGTTTCTGTTGTGTGCGGGTGCAGGCCAGGCCATCGCGCTGCACCAGGGGCAGACCTGGGCACGGTTCTGGCGCCGATGGTTGCAAGTTGCCGGCTGCGCAGTGCTGGTCAGCATCGGCTCGGCACTGATGTTTCCGAACACGTTTATTTATTTCGGCGTGCTGCACGGCATGGCATTGATGCTGATC
Source organism: Rhodoferax sp. (assembly GCA_020048895.1). Lineage (GTDB taxonomy): Bacteria > Pseudomonadota > Gammaproteobacteria > Burkholderiales > Burkholderiaceae_C > Allorhodoferax. Next base: position 5,588 of record JAIFLV010000067.1, read on the forward strand.
GTGGCGCGGTTGAGCAGCGGATTGGGCACCTGGCTCTGGCCACTCGGGTTGCTCGCAATTGCTATGAAACCAATAGCTGCTTACGCAATATCCGCGGGCGTCTGGGGCACTTTTCTCAATGAAAGAACGTTCAACTGGCTGGGCCTGGTGAGTGTTCTGCCGGTCACCGAAGACTATGTCCCGCTGTTTCCGTGGCTGGGCGTCATGTGGTGGGGCATGGCCACCATGCAGTGGCATCTGAGACGCAACGCGCGAGAAGGAGGTTGGGTGCCAAAGCGTTCTGCGCAGGTCAAGGAGGAGGCCGCGCAGCGGCCGGGGGACACGGAGCAGAATGCTTTGGCACCCAGCCTCCCCGTGCCACGGCCAATGTCGGGTCTCATGCCATCACTGGCGGTGCTGGGACGCTGGAGCTTGAGCTTCTACATGCTGCACCAGCCTGTGCTGCTCGGAGCGTTGTTGCTGTGGGCAGCGACCCGATGACCGCCATTTTCTTGCGGAAATAAAAAAACGCGACCAAAGCCGCGTTTTTGCTGTGAACGTAAGGTGAATTACTCCACCTTGGCCTTGCCGCGCAGCTCTTCCTGGTATTTGGCCATCTTTTGTTGCAGCAACTGCTGGGAAATCTGGGGCTTGACTTCCTCGAAGGCGGGCAACTTGGCGTCGCGGGTATCCTCCAGGCGGATGACGTGGTAACCAAACTGGGTCTTCACCGGGGTTTCGGTCGTCTTGCCCTTGGTCAAAGCCATCAAGGCGTCAGAAAACTCCTTGACGTAACTGCCAGGGTTGGCCCAATCCAGATCACCGCCTTTGGCGCCCGAGCCTGGATCTTTGGACGATTTCTTGGCGATTTCGTCAAACTTGCCGCCCTTTTTCAGCTGGGCAATGATGGCCTTGGCCTGGTCTTCGGTTTCCACCAGGATGTGGCGTGCCTTGAATTCCTTGCCGCTTTTGGCCGCTACGAACTTGTCGTATTCGGCCTTGATGACGTCGTCGGTAATCGGGTTTTTCTTCTGGTAGTCGGCAAACAGCTCACGAATCAGGATGGCCTGACGTGCCAGCTCGAGCTGGGTTTTGTAGTCATCGGTGGCGTCCAGACCCTTGGCCTGGGCTTCTTGCATAAACACTTCGCGCAGTATGACTTCATCCTTGATCTGGCCTTCCATCTCGGGTGTAACCTGGCGGCCAGAGCGCACCACCTGTTGCATGAGTGCGTCCACACGGGTCTTGGGGACGGCCTTGCCGTTGACGATGGCCACGTTCTGGGCCAAAACGGCCGGGCTCAGGGCGGCCAACATGGCTGCAGTAGCCAACGCGGACAAAATACGCTTCTTCATTCGGATTCCTTTGGGGATTTGATGGTTCAAAAAACGGATTAATTCGAAGTGCCGGACGGCATTTCTTCGGCTTCTATGGCCAGGGCATGCAGCCCTTGGTCAATGAAATCTTGCAGCGCATCATACACAAGCCGGTGCCGCGCCACCCGGGAGGTGTTTGTAAACATAGGTGAAGTGATGCGGACGCGGAAATGGGTGCCAAAGCCGGTGCCATTGGCACCGGCGTGCCCGGCGTGCTGGTGGCTCTCGTCCAGCACCTCAAGTTTGACCGGTTGCAGGCGCTCGCGCAGGCGGGTTTCCAGGTTGGCGACAGTGGGTGCTAGGTTCATGGTTTGGGCTCGGGTTCGGGTTCGGACGGTGCCTCGGGTTGCAGGTGCCTGGCAATATAGAAACCCTGGGCGACCATGAAGGCAACCGGAAAGGCGAACCCCCACAGCTTGAAACTCACCCAAAACTCGGTGCTGAAATACAGCACCACATAGGCGTTGGCCGCCGCCATAAACGCGCAATAGAACACCCAGGCCGCGCTGAGTTTGCGCCACACATCGTCGGGCAACAACAGCTGGCTGCCTAATATGAGTTGAATGAAGTTTTTTCGGTATCCCCACAAAGCGACCGCCAGGACCAGCGCCATGGTCGTGTACAGCACCGTCGGCTTCCATTTGATGAAGCGTTCATCGTGCAACACCAGTGTGAGGGTGCCAAACACGGCAATCGCCACCAATGTGAATTTGTGCATGACCTGCAACTTGCGGTCTATGGCGTAGATCAGGCTCATTTGGACGGCGGTGGCCGCCATCAGAACGGCGGTGCCAACATAGATGTCGTAAACCTTGAAAGTTCCAAAGAACAGTACGAGAGGGAAAAGTTCCAGCAGTATTTTCATGAAGGCATGAAGTGTAACGAGGCGGAGTTCATGCAGTAGCGCAGACCGGTGTCGGTGGGGCCATCGTCAAACAGGTGGCCCAAATGGGCACCGCAGTGGCCGCACAGTGCCTCGTTGCGCCGCATGCCGTGGCTCACGTCGCTGCGAGTCGCCACTGCGCCATCGGCAATGGCCTGATCGAAACTGGGCCAGCCGCAGCCCGCATCGAACTTTGTCGTGGAGGTAAACAATGGCATATCACAGCAGATGCAGTGGTAACTGCCATCGCGAAAGTTGTCGGCGTATTTACCGGTGAAGGGCCGTTCGGTCGCCGCATGGCGGGTTACTTCAAACGCTACCGGCTCGGCACCTTTGGCCTTGAGCAGGGCTTTCCACTCGTCATCGGATTTCTGTACGGGGTAGGTCATGGGCTTCTCCGGGGGGTTCAGGAACTGCAGCTGATGGCGATGCCAGCGGCCCAGTCGGGCGGAAAATCGGCGTAACCGGCAAGTGCGGGATTGTCGTCAAATGGCTGCGCCAATACCAACTGTAACTGTGCCACCTGCGAGAAATCTTTCTCCCGCGCCGCGCGAATGGCCAACTCTCCGAGATGGTTGCGCAGCACAAAGTGCGGGTTGGTCTGGAGCATCAAATCGGCACTATGGGCAAGCGGGGTGTGCGTAACCTGCTCTGAAAAACGTAGCAACCAAGCATCAATGCCGTGGGGGTCAATAAACAGGTCGCGCACGGTGTGATCGGCCACATCCCGACGCGCAGCCCAGTGGCTCAAACGCCGCCAGAAGATGGTGTAGTCCACCTTTTCCGCAGCCAACAGGTCCAGCGCCGCATTGCCCAACGCAGTGACCGTATCACTGGCCGCCGCAAAACCGAGTTTGGCAGCCATGCGACGCGCGTTTTCGGCGGAGAAGACGGGCTTAAAGGTCTCCAGCGCCTTTACCGCAAGGGCCTGGTCGTCGATGAGCGGCAGTAGCGCTTGCCCGAGGCAATACAGATTCCAGTAGGCCACCTGGGGCTGGCGCGCAAACGCGTAACGCCCATGGTGGTCCGAGTGGTTGCAGATGTGGTCGGGGTCGTAACCGTCCAGAAACTGAAACGGGCCGTAGTCGATGGTCAGACCCAGAATGCTCATGTTATCGGTGTTCATGACGCCGTGGCAGAACCCTACCGCCTGCCACTGCGCCACCATCCGGGCCGTGCGCTCGGTCACGGCCTGCAGCAGCGACGCATACGGATTACCGCCGAATCGGCCATCCGATCGGCACTCCGGGTAGAAGCGGTCGACAACAAAATCGGCAAGTTGCTTGAGCTGCAAGTGCTGGTCGTTGTGGGAGAAATGCTCAAAGTGACCGAAGCGGATGAAACTTGGCGCCACCCGGGTTACCACCGCAGCGGTTTCCATGGATTCGCGCCGCACCGGCAAGTCCGAGCCGATCACGCACAAGGCGCGGGAGGTAGGGATGCCCAGGGCGTGCATCGCTTCGCTGCACAGATACTCGCGGATGCTGGAGCGCAGCACGGCGCGTCCATCGCCCATGCGGGAAAAGGGCGTCAGGCCCGCGCCTTTGAGTTGCACTTCCTGGCCGGCCAACTCGCCCAGCAAAATGGCGCGCCCGTCACCCAATTGCCCCGCCCAGACGCCAAACTGGTGTCCACTGTAGACACTGGCCAATGGGCGCATACCGTCCGCGACGGCATTGCCCGCCAGATATTGCAACCATCCGGACTGCGGATCGTTCAACCCGACCAGCCCAAGAGACTCGGCCAAAGCCTCGTTGAGTTCTACCCAGTACGGGCTGGGAACGGCAGTAGGCTTGAGCGGCACAAAGAAGTCTTCGCCCAGCGACGCAAAGCTGTGGGCCCACGGCGCCGTATCAGTCGCATCGTTGGTGTCCGCAAGGCTGGCATTCATGGGGCCGGATTGTCCCGCAGTTGACTAAAACCGCAGTTCTTTGGGGACATGGAGCGGTTACCATGCGGTTACGTGCACGGGCCACCGTGCCCCGTAGTCCCACTATTTCAGGAGATAAGAGCCATGTTAGGGTTAATGCAGAGCCAGGAATTGCTGATTTCGTCGCTGATCGATTTTGCAGAGCGACATCATGGTGACGCAGAGATCGTCTCGCGAAGGGTGGAAGGGGATCTGCATCGCACCACCTACAAGGATGTCGCGCGGCGCTCGCGCCAGGTCGCCAATGCGCTCGATCGGCTCGACCTCGCGTTCAGTGACCGCGTCGCAACCTTGGCCTGGAACGGATACCGGCACCTGGAAATGTATTTCGGCGTCAGCGGCACCGGGCGCGTGCTGCATACCCTCAACCCGCGTCTGCATCCCGACCAGGTGGTGTGGATCGCCAACCATGCAGAAGACCAGGTGCTGTGCTTTGACCTCAGTTTTCTGCCCATCATCAAGGCCGTGCATGCGCGATGCACCACGATCAAGCACTACATCGCTCTGTGCGATGCCGATGCGCTGCCCGGCGACACCGGTATTCCCGGGCTGCAAAGCTACGAGGCCTGGATGGGGGCGCAACCGTCCACCTACACGTGGCCCAGCTTTGACGAAAACTCCGCGTCGAGCATGTGTTACACCAGCGGCACCACGGGCAACCCCAAGGCGGCGCTGTACAGCCACCGCTCAACCGTGCTGCATGCCTTTGCCGTAGCCTTGCCCGATTCGCTGAGCCTGAGTGCGCGCGAGTGCATTATGCCGGTGGTCCCCATGTTCCACGTCAATGCCTGGGGACTGCCCTACGCGGCGGCCATGACAGGCGCCAAGATGGTGTTTCCCGGGCCGGCCATGGACGGCAAGTCGATCTACGACCTCATCGAAGCCGAGGGTGTGCTGTGCGCCGCCGGAGTCCCCACGATCTGGCAAATGATGCTCACACACATGGAAGCCAACGGCTTGCGCTTCAACACCCTCAAGCGCACGGTCATTGGAGGTTCGGCTTGCCCGCCCGCCATGATCAGCACTTTCAACGAGAAATACGGAGTCGAGGTCATCCACGCCTGGGGCATGACCGAAATGTCGCCGCTGGGTACGTCCTGTATTCTCAAGAGCAAGCACCTGGCAATGAGTGCAGAAGATCAGATGAAGGTGCGCCTCAAACAGGGGCGTGGCATTTTTGGCGTCGACATGAAGATCGTCGATGGCGAAGGCCGGGAGCTTCCCTGGGACGGCAAGGCGTACGGGGACCTGCTGGTCAAGGGACCATGGATCATCAGTGACTACTTCAAAGGCGAGGGTGGGTCACCTTTGGTGGATGGCTGGTTTCCTACCGGAGACGTGGCAACGATCGACCCGGACGGCTACATGCAGATCACCGACCGCAGCAAGGATGTCATCAAGTCGGGTGGCGAATGGATCAGTTCGATCGATGTGGAAAACATCGCCATGGCGCATCCAGCCGTGGCCATGGCGGCCTGTATCGGCATGAAGCACCCCAAGTGGGACGAGCGGCCAATTGTTGCTGTCGTGAAGAAACCTGGCGCCGAAGTCACACGGGAGGAACTCATCGCTTTCTATGAAGGCAAGACCGCCAAGTGGCAGATCCCCGATGACGTGGTTTTTGTGGATGCCATCCCGCTGGGTGCCACCGGCAAGATGATGAAGACCCGCCTGCGCGACGTTTTGAAAGATTACAAACTGCCCACCGCCTGACGCGGGCGTGTCGCGCAGGTGCCAGTCGCCTTGGTGATAGGACCTAGGGGAAACCCCTTGCGTTGCACTGCACAAATTAAGCTACGCTCTCGGGTGTTTTGATCAACAGGAGACTAGAAATGAGATTTGCTTTGAAACTGGTGGCGCTCGGCGCTGCCGTGGTGTGTGCGTCCTCCGCGATGGCCCAAAAAGGCGAGACTGTGAAGATGGTGCGTATTGATGCCCAGACCGGCTTGCTCGGTCCCGTCGGCGTGAGTCAGCTCAAAGGCTACCAATTCTTTGCGGAGAAGTTCAGTGGCGCCGGTAACCCGGCGGGCGTGAAGTTTGAAGTGACCGGTATCGACAACAAATTGAGCCCCACCGAAAGCCTGAACGCGCTGAAAGCGGCTATCGACCAGGGTGTGCGTTACATCATTCAGGGCAATGGATCGTCGGTTGCGTTGGCCTTGTCCGACGCAGTGACCAAACACAATGAACGCAATCCTGGCAAGGAAGTGATCTACCTGAACGACTCGGCGGTGGACCCCGACCTGACCAATGCCAAGTGCAGCTACTGGCACTTCCGTTTTGATGCCGACACGTCGATGAAGATGGAAGCGATGTCGAGCTTCATGCAAACGCAAAAAGACATCAAGAAGATCTATATTCTTGGACAAAACTATTCGCACGGTGTGCAGGTAGCCAAGTACGCCAAGGAAACACTGGCCCGTAAACGGCCTGATATCCAGATCGTGGGCGAAGACCTGCACCCGCTGGCGCAAACGCGTGACTTCGCTCCCTACATTGCCAAGATCAAGGCTTCCGGCGCAGACACGGTGATCACCGGCAACTGGGGTTCGGACCTCTCGTTGCTGATCAAGGCGGCCAATGAGAACGGCTACAACGGCAAGTTCTTCACCTACTATGCAGGCGTCACAGGCACGCCAGCAGCATTGGGTACCAATGGCGCTGGCCGCGTGTACCAGATTGCCTACAACCACTACAACATGGGTGGGCAGATGGACAAGTGGATGGCGGAATTCAAGCAGAAGTACAACGACGACTTCTATACCGGCTCCACCATCCGTATCTTCCAGACACTGGGAGCGGCCATGGCCAAAGCCAAGTCCACTGATCCGGTCAAGGTGGCTGCCGCGCTGGAAGGCATCAAGGTGGACAGCTTCAACGGTGAAGTCGAGATGCGTAAGGCCGACCACCAGTTGCAACAGCCGCTGTACATGACGGTTTGGCAAAAGGCCGACAAAAAGTATCCGTACAGCCCTGAAAACACGGGTATGACACTGGCGCCCGTGGCCGAGTATCCCAATTACGTCTCCAGCACGCCCACAAGCTGCCAGATGAAGCGCCCGTAAAGAAGCGTGCCCTCAAGTTGGGGGCGGCCCGGCGGGAAATTGCCGTGTGTTCTGGGCCCGATCGGATCATCCGCATCGGGCCTTTTCTTTGATAGAGGCTAGGAAGGTTTCAGTTCATGGAGTTTTTCATCATTTCGATGCTCAACGGGCTCAGTTACGGCCTGTTGCTGTTCATGTTGAGCTCGGGGCTGACGCTGATTTTCAGCATGATGGGTGTGCTCAACTTTGCCCATGCCAGCTTTTACATGCTGGGTGCCTATGTCGGTTTCACGGTGTCCAAGAGTGTTGGTTTCTGGCCCGCATTGCTCATTGCGCCTGCGGTGGTGGGCGCCATGGGTGCACTGTTTGAGCGCATTTGCCTGCGTCGGGTGCACAAGTTCGGTCACGTGCCGGAACTGCTGATCACCTTTGGCCTGTCCTACGTCATTCTGGAATTGGTGCAATTGATCTGGGGCCGCATCGCACTCGAGTTCCGGCCCCCAACCGTGCTGCAGGGGCCGGCCTTCACGTTGATCAACCATTCGGTGGATGGTTTACGCGTTCTCTGGGGCGCAGCACCTCCTGAGATGTGCAGCACTGCCGATGCCGCCGTGCGCCTGGTATGTTCGCCCTTTCCTGCGACTCGCGGCTTCATGATGGTGGTGGCACTCACCATGCTGGTGTCGGTGTGGCTGCTGCTCACGCGTACCCGCATTGGCCTGGTGATTCAGGCGGCGCTCACTCACCCGGAAGCGGTGGAATCGCTGGGGCACAACGTTCCGCGTGTCTTCATGCTGGTGTTTGGTGCGGGTGCGGCGCTTGCTGGCTTGGCGGGCGTGATTGGTGGCAGCACCTACCTTACCGAGCCGGCCATGGCGGCCACCGTGGGATCGGTCATTTTTGTGGTGGTGGTGGTGGGTGGCATGGGGTCGTTGTCGGGTGCATTTCTGGCATCGGTCCTGATCGGTGTGATCCAGACCTTTGCCGTGGCGTTTGACTATTCGGTGGCCACGGTGGCGCAGCAGTTGGGTCTTGATTGGGGAAGTTCGGCGACCAGCAACACACTGCTTCGGCTGACCCTGTCGCAGGTGGCACCCATTTTGCCGTACCTGTTTCTGGTGCTGATATTGATGTTTCGCCCCAAGGGACTCCTTGGCACGCGCGAGGGTTGAGCGATGGGGAAGACATTTTCTTTGCAATCGATGGTTGCCGGTGGCTGGCCTACCTGGGCACTCTTTGCCGTGGTGCTGGCCGTCGCGCCTTTTATATTCACCAGCGGCCTGGCGATTACGGTGCTGTCACAAATGGGCATTGCCATCATCGCCTGCCTGTCCTACAACATGCTGCTGGGGCAGGGCGGCATGCTGAGTTTTGGCCATGCGGTGTATACCGGTCTGGGCGCCTTCATGGCAATCCATGCCCTCAACGCGGCATCGTCAGGAGCGATGCCCATCCCGGTGTCGGCCATTCCGCTGGTTGGTGGGGTAGCGGGAATGGGCTTTGCAATCCTGCTGGGCTACGTGACGACCCGCAAGGCCGGCACCACGTTTGCCATGATCACCATGGGCATGGGCGAGCTGGTGTTTGCCATGTCGCTGATGGTGCCCGAGTTTTTTGGCGGCGAGGGCGGTGTGTCGGGTAACCGTGTCGTGGGTAGCGCGGTGATGGGCATTACCTATGGCCCACCGGTGCAGGTCTATTTCCTGATTGCGGTGTACACCTTTATCGCCGTAGGCTTGATGTACGCCTTCACCCAGACCCCGTTGGGGCGCATGCTCAACGCCGTGCGAGACAACCCCGAACGGGTGGAGTTTGTGGGCTACAACACGCAGCGGGTGCGTTACATCGCCTTCATCATTGCGGGTTTTTTTGCTGGCATCTCGGGTGGTCTCGGCGCGCTGAATTTTGAGATCGTCACCGCTGAGGTGCTGGGTGCGGGCCGCTCTGGTGCGTATCTGCTATTTACCTTTCTGGGTGGCGCTACATTTTTCTTTGGCCCCATCATCGGCGCGGTGCTGATGGTGCTCGCCTTTGTATTGTTCAGCGAGTTCACCAAGGCGTGGCTGCTGTACCTGGGCCTGATTTTCCTCTTCATGGTGATGTATGCGCCCGGTGGCATTGCGAGTTTGATCATGATGAATGTGCGTGTAGCGGCCTTTGGCAAACTGCGCCAGCTCTGGAGGAGCTACCTGGGGCTGGCGGTCACTGGCGTGGTCATGCTCGCGGGTGCGTCAGCGCTGGTCGAGATGATCTACCACCTGCAGTTGGCTGCAGGGCAGGGCTCGGAGCTGAAGTTTTTCGGCTTGACTTTGGATGTTGCGGGTGCCACCAGCTGGGTTGGTGCCGTTGTCGTCATGGCTGTGGGTGTAGCACTCTTTGAAATGGTGCGCCGTCGCTTTGCCCGGGAGTGGGGCGAGATTCAGGAATTCATCGAACAGGAACTGCACCGGAGGGCCTCGTGATGCAAGACGATACCCCCTATGCGGTGGAACTCAAGGACTTGCGCAAGAGTTTTGGCAAGGCCGAAATCATTCGTGGCGTCAATCTCGCAGTGCGCCCTGGTGAGCGGGTGGCCATCATCGGACCCAACGGCGCAGGCAAGTCCACTCTGTTTAACCTGATCAGCGGTCGCTTTGCACCATCCAGTGGCGAAGTGCTGCTCAATGGCACGGCGATACAGGGAATGAAGCCGTTTGAAATCAACCGGCTCGGGCTTTCGCGCAGTTTTCAGATCACCAACATCTTTCCCAAACTCAGTGTGTTCGAAAACCTGCGTTGCAGTGTGTTGTGGAGTTTGGGTTACCGCTACACCTTTCTGAAATTTCTCTCGGGCCTGGGCGACGCCAACCAGCGCGCCAAGGAACTCATGGAAATGATCCAGCTGGACAAGAAGCGCGATGTGCTGGCCATCAACCTGACCTATGCCGAGCAGCGTGCGTTGGAGATTGGCATCACCATTGGCGGAGGTGCTAACGTGATCCTGCTGGACGAACCCACCGCCGGCATGAGCAAAAGCGAGACCACCCGCTTTATTGCCTTGATCCGCTCGGTCACCGAAGGCAAGACCCTGCTTACTGTGGAGCATGACATGGGCGTGGTGTTTGGCCTGGCCGACAAGATTGCGGTGGTGGTGTATGGTGAAGTACTGGCGTTTGATACGCCGGATGCGGTGCGCGCCAACGCCAAGGTACAGGAAGCCTACCTGGGTTCGTCGGTGGCTGAAGCCCAGGCCGCTGGAGGGCACTGAAAGATGCTGCGCGTAACCAACTTACAAGCCTTCTATGGCAAAAGCCATGTGCTGCATGGTGTTGAACTGAACGTGAAAGAGGGCGAAATCGTTGCCCTCCTGGGGCGCAACGGGTCGGGGCGCTCTACCACCGCCAAGGCCATCATGGGCCTGGTCGACTGCCAGGGCTCGATCCTCTGGAAGGGCCAGGAGTCGCTGGGCCACAAGACCTTTGAGATTGCCCACATGGGTCTGGGCTACGTGCCCGAGAACCGCGACATTTTCCCCAAGCTCACCGTGCACCAAAACCTGCTGCTCGGCCAGAAACGTGGCAAACGCAACCCGCGCTGGAGCTTCGAGGACATGTACCGCATGTTTCCGCGCCTCAAGGAGCGCGAGCACACTGAGGCTGGCGTTCTCTCCGGTGGCGAGCAGCAGATGCTCACGCTATGCCGCACGTTGATGGGCGACCCGGATCTCATCATCATCGACGAACCCACGGAGGGGTTGGCGCCCAAGATTGTGGAATTGGTGGCCGAGTATTTGCAGGAACTGCGCAAACGGGGGGTGTCCGTGCTGTTGATCGAGCAGAAGCTGACGATTGCCATGAAGATCTCGGATCGCTGTTTTGTCATGGGGCATGGCAGCATCGTGTTTGAAGGCACGCCCGAGCAACTGCGGAATAACACCGACATCCGCAAAGAGTGGCTTGAGGTCTGATTCTGTCTCCAGATCAATCCGACATGTTGTTGCTTCGCCTTGTGTGCTAATGCACTGCCCTCGGCTTCGCGCCTAATGCCGCATCGATCTGGAAGCGGAAGAACACGTCTTGTCCCAACCGTGACAAGGGTTCCGTAACGCCACATTTTTCGCCTCTACAATCTAAAAAAGTACGATCGTTCTATTTTGTTGCCTTCCATTTCTTTCAAAGGAAACCAAGCATGACTGCCCACTACCAAGTTCATGGCGATGTCGCCGTTATCACACTGGACAACCCGCCGGTCAACGGCCTGGGGCTCTCGACACGCCAAGGCATTGCGGATGGCATGGCTCGGGCCACGGCAGATGCCGCAGTCAAGGCTATCGTCATCACCGGGGCCGGCAAGGCATTTTCGGGTGGAGCAGACATCAAGGAGTTTGGAAGCTCCAAAGCGATGCAGGAACCCAACCTCAACAGCGTCATTGGCGTACTGGAAAACTCCGCCAAGCCCGTGGTCGGTGCCATCCACACCGTGGCCATGGGCGGAGGCCTTGAACTGGCCCTGGGTTGCCATTACCGTATCGTCGCGCCAGGCACCAGCATTGCCCTGCCCGAAGTCAAACTCGGATTGCTACCTGGCGCTGGCGGCACCCAGCGTCTGCCCCGCGTACTGGGGGTAGAGCCCGCTTTGAACATGATCGTGAGTGGCGAAACCATCAAGAGCGACATGCTCGCCATGCTGCCTGGCCAAAAGCTGTTCGACAAGATGGCCGCCTCGGCCGAGAGCCTGGCGGAAGAGGCGCTGGCGTTTGCGCGCTCGGTGGCCGATACACGCCCGTTGCCGCGCGTGCGGGACCTTCCCTGCAAGCACCCACAAGGCGACGCGTATTTCCAGTTCGCCCGCAATATGGCCAAAGGCATGGCCAAGAATTTCCCGGCGCCTGCCAAATGTGTGGACGCCGTGCAGGCCGCCACCAAAGGCAAGTTCGAAGCCGGCATGGCCGTAGAGCGCGAAATCTTCATCAACCTGATGTGGACGGCAGAAAGCAAGTCGCTGCGGCACCTGTTCCTGGCCGAGCGTGCTGCGTCGAAAATCCCGGATGTGGCCGCCGATACAGCGCAACGTGCTATCAACTCCGTAGCAATTATCGGCGCTGGCACCATGGGCGGTGGCATTGCCATGAACTTCCTGAATGCCGGCGTTCCGGTCAAGATGCTGGAAATGAAGCAGGAAGCGCTCGACCGCGGCATCGCGACGATTCGCAAAAACTACGAAGCCCAGGTCAAGAAGGGCAAGTTGAAACAGGACAAGTACGACCAGCGCATGGCCCTGTTGACCACCACGCTGAGTTATGACGATTTGACCGGCACCGACATGGTGATTGAGGCCGTGTTTGAAGAGATCGGCGTGAAGGAAGCGGTGTTCAAGGAACTCGACCGCGTGATGAAGCCCGGCGCCATTCTGGCGTCCAACACCTCCACATTGGACGTCAACAAAATCGCCAGTTTCACCAAGCGCCCTGAAGACGTTGTGGGCCTGCATTTTTTCAGCCCGGCCAACGTCATGAAACTGCTGGAAGTGGTCCGCGGTGAAAAGACCGCCAAGGACGTCATGGCAACCGTGATGTCGGTCGCCAAGAAAATCAAGAAGACGGCCGTGGTGTCTGGTGTCTGCGACGGCTTTATTGGCAATCGCATGATTGAACAGTATGGTCGACAGGGTGGCTTCCTGCTGGACGAAGGCTGCACGCCCGAGCAGGTCGACAAGGCGATGGAAAAGTTCGGCATGGCCATGGGGCCTTTCCGCATGGGTGACCTGGCAGGCAACGACATTGGCTGGGCCATCCGCAAACGTCGCGCGACCGAGCGCGCCGAGATGAAGTACAGCAAAACAGCCGATTTGCTGTGCGAGAAAGGCCGTTTTGGCCAGAAGACCGGTGCCGGCTGGTACGACTACGTGGCGGGCAAGCGTGATGCGATTCCCAATGCCGAAGTCGTGCAGATGATTGAAGACTACCGCAAGGCACAGGGCATCACGCCACGCAAGATTTCCGACGAAGAAATCGTGCAACGCCTGGTGTTTGCGCTGGTAAACGAAGCCGCACACATTGTGGAAGAAGGCATTGCCAACAAGGCAAGTGATATCGACATCGTCTACATCTTTGGCTACGGCTTCCCCGCGCACCGTGGTGGCCCGATGAACTATGCCGACGAGTTGGGCCTGTTCAACGTGGTGCAGGCGATGAACCGCTTTGCCCAGAACCCCCTGGACGACGCCAAGTTCTGGAAGCCCGCGCCATTGTTGGCGAAGCTTGCCGCTGAAGGCAAAACGTTTAACTGATAGACATTGGCATCAGGGAAGTGGGGTCAGATCCCAATTCAGGACAGTAATTTCATCGGAGCGAGGCGGCAGAAAACGAAATTGGGCTCTGACCCCATTTCCC
>JAIFLV010000169.1 GCA_020048895.1 Rhodoferax sp.
GCAAACAGCAGCGCCAGCACGGCGCCGACGCCCAGCGACGAAAACAGCAGGCCCAGCGTGGTCAGGATGCCGGTTCCAAAGAGTTCCAGATTCTTCGCCTCGAAAATGACTTCCCAGTTCATCAGAGCGTCCCCCGCTTGGTGCCCAGGCTGTAGCGTGCATTGAGCTTGCGCAATGCATAAAGCGAGACCGTTGTGTAAATCAGAAATAGTGCCGCGGTAAACAGGAAGAACATAAAGGGCGAACGGGTCGCTGCACTGGCCTGCTTGGCCAGATAGGTCATCTCCTTGAGCCCGATCAGGCTGACCAGTGCTGTCGATTTGATGAGCACCAACCAGTTGTTGGTAAAGCCGGGCAGGGCGTAGCGCACCATTTGCGGTGCGGTAATCCGGATAAATGTCTGCACCCGCCCCATGCCAAACGCCCACGCAGCTTCGGCCTGGCCCTTGGGAATGGACAGGATGGCGCCGCGAAACGTCTCCACCATGTAGGCGCCGTAGATGAAACCCAGTGTCAGCACACCCGCGGTAAAGGGGTTGATATCCACCGTGGCCTCGCTGCCAAGCCACTCGAGCAGGTTGTTCAATCCAATGGTTCCGCCATAAAACACCAGCAGCATCACCACCAGATCCGGAATGCCGCGTATCACCGTGGTGTAAAGGGTGGCGATACCCACCAGCACCGGTCTACCGGAGAGCTTTGCGGCAGCGCCAATAAGCCCCAGCACAATGGAAACCACCAATGCCAGTATCGACACTCCGACGGTTAACACCGCGCCTTGCAGGATGGCGATAAAGTAGGAGTTCATGCGGATGTCGCAGTGGTCATGGCTTGCTCAGACAAAAAAGCGCCGGGGCACAGGAGAGTTGTGCGCCGACGCTTGTGTCCATGCAGATATTACTTGCCGTAGACGTCGAGTTTGTACTTGGCGAAGTATTTGTCGTTGATGGTCTTGTACTTGCCGTTGGCGCGTATCGCCTTGATGGCAGCATTGAGCTCGCCCTTGAGCGCCGCCTCGCCCTTGCGCAAGCCAATGCCCGCGCCGGTGCCGAAGTATTTCTGGATGTACAGTTCTTCGCCTTTGAGCTCAAAGTCTTTTCCGTCCGGTTTCTCGAGGAATCCACCGGTCACTTCCACATAGTCGGCCACCGTGCCGTCGAGCCGGCCGGCCTTGATGTCCAGATAGACCTGGTCCTGTGCTTCGTAGGAGACCACTTCCACGCCCGCAGTCTTGAGCTCGCCCAAGGCGTACTTTTCCTGGGTGCTGGCCTTCAAAACGCCAACCTTCTTGCCCTTGATGGAGGCCGGACCGGTGTACTTCACGTCCTTCTTCATCACTACGCGGCTGGGTGTGTTGTAGTACTTGTCGGTGAAATCGATCTGTTTGAGGCGGTCTTCCGTGATCGACATCGAGCTGATGATCACGTCATATTTCTTGGCCATGAGACCAGGGATCATGCTGTCCCAGACCTGCTCGACGAAAACGCATTTGCGCTTGATCTGCTCGCACAACGCACTGGCGATGTCCACGTCAAAGCCGGTGGGCTTGCCGTCTGCGGTCTTGAAAGTGAAGGGCTCGTAAGTGGGGTCGATGGCAACTTTAAGGTCTTTTCCCTGCGCAAATGTCAGTGTGCACAGTGAGCCCAGTGCGAGGACAAGCAGAAGTTTCTTCATGGATGGTTCCTGAATGGTGCCGAACTAGGGAGCCCGGCCGGGTTAAAAATAGGGACAAAAACAATTCTACGAGTTACGGTGAGCAAAATTGATGCCTGATTCAAGTTGTGTATTGGGGTTTGTACCCTTGCCCTAGCCCTTACAGGAGCACAGGCCAGCGCAACTCTTTACACTCGGGCACTCATTTAGCCCTGCCATGAACGCCCCCATCGACGTTTCTTTCTTCGCCCGCGCTGCCAAGCCGCTCACGAGTTACCGCAAATTCTGGGCTGCACGCTTTGGCACAGCCCCGTTTTTGCCCATGAGCCGCACCGAGATGGACAAACTGGGCTGGGACAGTTGCGATGTCATTCTGGTGACCGGCGACGCCTATGTGGACCATCCCAGCTTTGGCATGGCCGTGATTGGCCGCATGCTCGAAGCCCAGGGCTTTCGGGTCGGCATCATTGCGCAGCCCGACTGGTCCAGCGCCCAGGCCTTCAAGGCGCTGGGCAAACCCAACCTGTTTTGGGGCGTGACCGCGGGGAACATGGACTCCATGATCAACCGCTATACCGCCGACCGCAAGATTCGCACCGACGATGCCTACACCCCTGGCGACGTGGGTGGCAAGCGCCCGGACCGCGCTGCCATCGTCTATAGCCAGCGTTGCCGTGAGGCATTCAAGGATGTGCCCATCATTCTGGGTGGCATAGAAGGCTCCTTGCGCCGCATCGCCCATTACGACTACTGGAGCGACAAGGTGCGCCGCAGCATCGTGGTGGACGCCAAGTGCGACTTGCTGCTGTACGGCAACGCCGAGCGCGCGATTGTGGAAATTGCACACCGTCTCGCGGCCCGGGAGCCGGTGGAGCAGATAACGGATGTCCGCGGTACAGCCTTCTTTCGCCGCATGTCGCCTGAGGGCTGGTTTGAGATCGATTCCCGCAGCGTGGACGAACCCGGGCGTGTCGAGGCCCATGTCAACCCCTACCGGACTACATCCGAGCAGGCCGCAGAGCAGGGAACAACATGCGCCAAGGAAGACGAAGCAAAAGGGGTGGCCGCCAAGGCGACCGAAATTGCTATTGAATCAGGAGCTGGTCGCGCACTATCTGCGGGCGTTCCCATCACTTTTCATGCCAATCCGGCGCTTGCCGGCAAGCTCAAGGTGCCGCCACGTGACCGGTCTGTCATTCGCCTGCCCAGTTACGAGCAGGTCAGGAGCGACCCGGTGCTGTACGCACACGCCAACCGTGTGCTGCACCTGGAGACCAACCCGGGCAATGCGCGCGCGCTGGTGCAGACCCATGGGGAAGGCGTGACAGCGCGCGATGTCTGGATCAACCCGCCGCCTATCCCGCTGACCACCGCCGAGATGGACTTCGTGTTTGATTTACCCTACGCGCGCAGCCCACACCCCACGTACGCCGACGAAAAAGGCAGCCATGATGGCGCCACCAAAATTCCAGCCTGGGAGATGATCCGCTTCAGCGTCAACATCATGCGCGGCTGCTTTGGCGGGTGCACGTTCTGCTCCATCACCGAACACGAAGGGCGCATCATCCAAAGCCGCTCGGAGGACTCGGTGATTCGCGAGATTGAGGACATCCGCGACAAAGTGACCGGCTTCACCGGCACCATTTCTGATCTGGGTGGCCCGACAGCCAACATGTACCGCCTGGGCTGCAAGAGCCCGGAGATCGAGGCAGCGTGTCGCAAACCCAGTTGTGTTTACCCCGGCATTTGCCAGAACCTGACCACCGACCACGGCCCGTTGATTTCGATGTACCGTCGGGGCCGTGCCCTGCGGGGCATCAAGAAAATCCTGATCGGGTCCGGATTGCGCTATGACCTGGCGGTCAAAAGCCCTGAGTACGTCAAGGAATTGGTGCAGCACCATGTCGGGGGCTACCTCAAGATCGCGCCCGAGCACACCGAAACCGGGCCACTAACCAAGATGATGAAGCCCGGCATCGGCTCGTACGACAAATTTAAGGCCCTGTTTGAGAAATTCTCGGCCGAGGCTGGCAAGAAACAGTTTCTGGTGCCTTACTTCATTGCCGCCCACCCTGGCACCAGCGACGAAGACATGATGCACCTGGCGATCTGGCTGAAAAAGAACGGGTTTCGTGCTGATCAGGTGCAAACGTTTTATCCCAGCCCGATGGCGACCGCGACGGCGATGTACCACAGCGCGCGCAACCCTTTGCGCAAGATTCGTCGTGTGCCGGAGCACGCCGAGGAAACGGTCGATATTGTGCGAGGCGAGAAACGCAGGCGGCTGCACAAGGCGTTTTTGCGCTACCACGACCCGGCCAACTGGCCAGTGTTGCGAGATGCACTCAAGGCCTTGGGGCGAAGCGACCTGATCGGCAACGGAAAGCACCATCTGGTGCCCACCTACCAGCCGCTCGACGGCGGGGCTTACCAGAGTGCACGCAAGAAGAACTCGACCCCCAGACCCATGACGCCACCGACCCCGGGGCGCCTGCTGACGCAGCACACGGGTTTGCCGCCGCGTGGGGCGACATCTGAGCGATCTGCTGGGAAAAGAGCCAAAATCCCGAAGTGATGTCGCACGGTTCAGATGCCTTCGCCCTGCGCCACAAACACGCGCGCGCGGCGCGGCGTCAGCAGCACGGTTTCGCCTTCTTTGAGGGCCAGGGCAGCGTACTGCTGCGCTCCGATATGTGCCTCGATGATTTCATTGCTGCCCACCGACGCGGCATCTAACGGCAACAACTCCAGCCGCGCAATCGGCCCCACCACCATGGCCCGCGTCAGCTTGGCCACAATACCACTCGGCTGATCGGCCGCGCTGGCGCCGGCCACATAGCGCTGCACGTCCAGATCATGCGGGCGCACATAGGCAAATGCCTTGCTGTCCTGCACTTCGCTGTGCTCGGGCGTGGCCAGGCGCAGGCCATGGTGGTCTTCGCCAATTTGCATCTCCCCCTCGTGCGCACGGCCATGAAACAGATTGACATCGCCCAGGAAACCATACACAAAGGGGCTGGCCGGATGGTCCCAGACATCTTGTGGCGAGCCAATCTGCTCGACCTGGCCGCTGTTCATCAGCACTACCCGGTCGGCAACCTCCAGGGCTTCCTCCTGGTCGTGGGTAACGAAAACGCTGGTCACATGCAAATCATCGTGCAGCCGACGCAGCCAGCGGCGCAGTTCCTTGCGTACCTTGGCGTCCAGTGCTCCGAAGGGTTCATCCAGCAGCAGCACCTGCGGCTCCACAGCCAGAGCCCGGGCCAGCGCAATACGCTGGCGCTGCCCTCCCGAGAGTTGTGAAGGGTAACGATCGGCCAGCCAATCCAGCTGCACCAGACCCAGCAGGTCATGTACCTTCTGTTTGATCACCACCTCACTGGGGCGCGTCGCCTTGGGCTTCATGCGCAAACCGAAAGCCACGTTGTCAAACACACTCATGTGGCGAAACAGTGCGTAATGCTGAAAGACAAAGCCCACATTGCGTTCGCGCACATGTTTGTCGGTGGTGTCTGCCCCGTTGAACAGAATATGTCCCCGATCCGCTGTCTCCAGTCCGGCGATGATGCGCAACAGCGTGGTTTTGCCGCAGCCCGATGGTCCCAGCAGTGCGACGAGTTCGCCCGACTCAATATCCAGCGACACATCGCGCAGCGCGTGGAAGCTGCCAAAGTCTTTGCTGACGTTGCGGATTTCAATGCTCATAGTTAAGTGCTCAAGTCTTCATGTATTTGGCCGCTCGGGCGGCAGGCTGGCCGCGGCTTTCTGATCGCGCTCAAATTGCCACTCCACCACCGACTTGATCAATAAAGTGAGCAGTGCCAGCAGCGCCAGCAAGGACGCCACGGCAAAGGCGGCCACCGACTGGTATTCGTTGTACAAAATTTCCACGTGCAACGGCAGCGTGTTGGTCTGACCGCGAATGTGGCCCGAGACCACCGACACCGCGCCAAACTCGCCCATGGCGCGGGCGTTGCACAAGATCACGCCATACACCAGCCCCCACTTGATGTTGGGCAGCGTCACATGCCAGAAGGTTTGCCAGCCGGTGGCTCCCAGCACAATGGCAGCCTGCTCCTCGTCGGTGCCTTGCGCCTGCATCAGCGGGATCAGCTCACGGGCAATGAACGGGAAGGTGACAAAGA
>JAIFLV010000017.1 GCA_020048895.1 Rhodoferax sp.
TGACGGGATCAGGTCAGTCGATTACAGCAGGGGCAAAGCTAACTGCCCCCAGCCCTATCACCCCCAAGACGGTATCCATCGTGGCTGGTGGAACAACTTTCACCGACACGGGCGAGGGCATCTTGGTGCAAGGTGTCACCAGCGTCGGCACGGTCAACTATGTGACGGGCGTGGTCGAGTGGTCGGCAACGAGTCCCAACTACGGGTATCAGTCGACAGCGTTCAGCTTCAAGCCTGCCACGCTGACCACTGCGACGGCACACACTGCCTCGCTAAAGATCACCATTGCCAACCAAGGTCTGGCCTTCACGCAGGTTCTAGTGCCACCTCCCGGCCCGGGCAGCGTCTCGCTCAGTTATCTTGCACAGGGTCGCTGGTACACACTGCGTGACAACCTGAACGGCAAGCTGTCTGGTGGTGATAACGGCTACGGCATTGGGACGATCAACTACGTTACCGGCTCGATCAATTTGACGCTGGGCGCGATCCCCGACATCGACTCGCACATCCTCTACGATTGGGGTGATGCTCATTCTGCAACGCCAGTTGCCTCGACCAGCAAGCTGTTCACAGTACTCACTCCAGATCACAATGTTACGCTGGCTGGTGTCACACTGACATGGACAACCAACGGTACAAACTACACCGCGACATCCGATTCATTCGGTGTCATTACGGGCGATGCTGAAGGCAGCGTGCAGGGTGGCAAGATCGAGTTTGCCCCCAACGTGTTTCCATCGAGCGTTGTGCATGTTGCGTACACAGGCACACTGGTCACCACACCGCAGTCAGGTATCACTTCAAACGGTTCTGGTTTCTACACGTTGCTATCTCTGCCAATGGTAGAAGGATCACTGGTAGCAGCGATTACCTTGGGTGCATCACCTGATCGGTGGTATCGTTTTTCTGAACAGAACTGCAAAGTGTATGACCGTGCAGGCGTGCTCTACGTGAAGTACACCAACTTCCAAGGACAGCATGAACTCGCTATTGGCACGATCAACTACACCACTGGTGCAGTGTTCATGCCTATTGCGCTTACTGTTACAGCCCAAGATACTTGGAACTGGACTAACAACTCTGGCACACCCATAGTAGTGAGCACAACACCACTGTCAACGATCTATTACGCAGTAGGTTCCTCCGCTTCGTATACCCAAGACATCACACCCGGTGTGTACACGATGGCGACACCTAACTCAGGTGGCTCGATGGTGTCAACGTCACCGATGTTCGATGTCGGTGGTGTGCTCTACACCGCGACGGCTGGTGGGATCAACAAAGGCTGGGACGCGAAGACCGGCACGCCGACAGTGGCTGCAGGCACCAGTGCAAGCGACGGCAAGATCACGCTGACCAGCCTGCCTGCAAACTTCTCCAACTCTGTGGTGTGGTCGAACCTCGCTGATGACCAATCACCGGGCATGATTACCAGCGGCGTGTTCCGCGCTGGCACTGCACCGCTGAAGACCGGCGTGTTTCAACTGCAGTCGCCTATCATCATTGATGAGGTTCCCGGGACTCGCATTGGCAACGGCAATGACGCTGGCGTGATCTCAGGGACCATCACTGGAACCGTCGATTACACCCGGGGCATTGTGTACTTTGAGACTGTTGACCCCATCAATGCAGTCGACCTCTCCTACAACGCTGTTTTCCTCGCGTACCTGCCCATCGATCAGACACTGCTCGGCATCGATACCAGCCGTCTCCCGCTGGACGGCAAGGTGCCCATCTATCGCACGGGCGATCTGGTGATTGTTCACAACACGGTGAGCACTGCATTGGTCAACCCCGTGGTGAAGGACACACCCTACGACATGGGTCGCGTGCGCCTCTCATCGGTACGCATCAAGGACTCACTGGGCGTGGTGCTGCCAGACACGCTGTACACCGTCGCGCTCAACGCTGGCACCGTCACTGTGCCGCTCGCATCGAACATCACTGCCTACACGCAGCCGTTCACCGTCGAGCACCGCATCGAAGACATGCTGCTCTGCGCGAGTGCTGATATCTCGGGCCAGTTGAAGTTCACGCGCAGCCTGACGCACAACTTCCCGATGACCACCAGCTTCGTATCCAGCGCGATGCCGTTCGGTGACCTGTTCGCTCGGACCTACAACTTCATCGAGCAGAGCACATGGACAAACGTGTGGTCGAACACCATGCTGGGTTCGCAGATCAACGCCAACTTCAACGAAGCGTTGTACCCGATTGTGGTGACCAACGCTGGCGCGATAAAAGAGCGTTGGGCACTGATCTTTACCAGTGCGATTGCGTTCAACATCGTCGGCGAGTCGGTGGGCATTATCGGTACTGGGTCAACCAGTGTCACCTGTGCTCCACCTAACCCGGCCACGGGCGTGCCCTACTTCTCAATACCCCCGCTAGGGTGGGGAATCGGTTGGGCTGTAGGTAACGTACTCCGATTCAATACTGATGCCTGCGGTGCCCCATTCTGGCCTGTTCGCACGGTACTCCAAGGCCCAGCCTCGCTGGACTCCGACAAATTCACTATCGCATTTCGCGGTGATGTAGACAGGGCATAAAGATGACAACGAAACTCTATACCAGCGACATGCTTGGCGCACCCGTTTTGAACGGTGCCATTGGGTCGCTTATCAACCTGCTCGATGCGGTGCTGGTCAACGGCTTTGGTCTAGTCACTAGTTCAGGTGTCAGCGTTACCGGGTCAGTCGCAACGATGACTTTCGGTGTTGCGCACCCGTTCAGCGTTGGCACTGTTGCGTTGATTGCTGGTGCGACACCCGCAGGTTTGAACGGTGAGCAGCGGGTGTTGACATCGACCCCAACCACGATCACATGGACAACGGCTGCAGCGGCTGGCGCGGCCACTGGAACGATCACTGCTGCGGTGGCCGGGGCAGGGTGGACAAAGCCCTACAGCGGCACCAATCTGGCAGCGTACAAGATCACTGATGTGACCGGCACCGGGTGCTACCTGAAGGTCGATGACACGGTCACATTGACCTCGCGTGTAACTGGCTACGAGTCGATGACGGCCATCGCAGCGGGTACGGGACTGTTCCCAACCGTTGCCCAGTGGGCGGCACCGGGCCTGTTCTGGTCGAAGTCAAACACGACGGCTACGGCAACGCCTTGGCAGATCGTAGCTGACAGTCGCGGGTTCTACTACTTCCCCAAGAACTCTATTGCCGCTGCAGAGCATCAAGCCAACTACTTTGGCGACATCAACTCGCTCAAGAGCAACGATCCTTATGCCTGCGTGCTGCGTGGTAATACAGCATCGCGTGCTGGTTCTGCAGCAGCATATACCGATGACCTCGCGTACTCGGATGCCTCGCAGACTGCTGACGGTCTATACATGCCCCGTGCCGCCACGGCAGTTGGTACAGCGCAGAAGAACTTCAACGTCAACACGATGAACATAGGCGTGGCACTTGTCCACTACAGCGGAACTGTGGGGTTCGCTTACCCATCATCTGTTGACAACGCGCTGATGCTAGGTCAGGTCGCGGTGTACTCAGCAGTGGGTGTTCGCGGGTTCATGCCGGGTATGTACCTGAGTCCTCAACTCTGCACCACTTCGTTCGCTACGGGCGACAAAGTTGAGGGCACTGGTGCGTTGGCTGGCAAGTCAGTGCGAGTGATCAAGATCGGTGCGCTCACAGGCAACGCAGTGGTGTTCGTAGATACGATTTCAAACTGGAGATAAGATGGCACAGTACTGGCGACTCACGGGCATCAGCACCCGTCTAAACGGTGCGCTCGAACTCTCGGAGTTGCAAGTCTACGAGGGTGGCTCGAAGGTCACCGGCACGCTGACCTGTACTGCTCCCGGCAGCATTGCTGCACTGAGTGACTCGGTAACCAGCGCAGTGGTGTCATGGGCCTACGAGGTGCATAGCGCACCCGGGTTCGCATTGGTATGGGACTTTGGTGCAACCGCTGTTGTAGCCCCTGCGCTGCGCCTTGGTGGCGGCAACAGCATCGATACGTTCCCGCAAGACATGATCATGCAGTCCTCTGCAGATGGGCTGGTGTGGGCGAACTATAAAAGCGTGGTCGGTATCACATACCCCGGCAATCTGACGCTCAGCGATCCAGCTACGCAAGAAGTGGTTGTGGCAACTGATGCGCTCTTTGACAGCGTAACCTTGCTTCTGCATGGCGAGGCTTTTACCGACTACAGTAAAACACCAAAGACTATTACAGGAAATACAACCGCTATAAGTACTGCTGTCTATAAATTTGGAACAGGCTCTTACCTGTTCAGTACAAGCAGTGTTTCAATTCCAACGTCACTCGATTGGTATTTAAGCGGAGACTTCACAATTGAATTGTGGGTTAAGCCTACGAACACTTCAGTAACGAACTATGTTATTGGAAGAGGGCTGAGCGGTACGCAAAAAGATTGGGACTTGATCATCACCAATGCTGGTGCCCTCTCATTCACATTCTGGCAAGGTGACACAAATGCGTCTACGGTACAGACCGCGATTGGAGTGATCGTTCAAGATACTTGGCAACACATTGCAGTCTCGAGATCGACTGGCACAGCAACCATATTTGTTGATGGGGTATCTTGTGTAAGCGGCAGTTCAGTCAACAGACTTGACTACAACATAGGGTGGCCTGTTTTGCTTGGGCACTCGCCTAGTTCTACCTATCCGTATTCAGGATATATGGACGATGTTCGTGTCACCAACGCCGCTCGCTACACCGCAGCTTTCACACCTCCGACTGCTGCGTTTCCAAATAGTGCGCCGGTTGCTGAACCAAACGCAGACCCGCTGTGGAGTCAGGTTGTCCTTGCGATGACGATGAACGATGCCACTGATCTGAAGGGGCATGTAGCAGTGCGAACTGTGGGCAATGTGTTTGTAGCAGGCAAGTTCGGTAATGCAATAAATTGCACGGTAAGCACAACTGAAATTGGATTCACGTATGCGCCTGAGTTCAATCTCGGGAGTGGCGACTTCACAATCGATTTCTTTTACGCAAAGAATGACAACTCAGAAGGAGGAGGGCTAGTTTCGCAGCTTGGACCCGTTCATGCGTCTTACTTCATAACGAGGGGCACCAGCAACTCACTCAAACTAACTTTCTATACCGCAGCCAGTTTCGGTGGGCAGACTGATGTCTACACAGCAGCGGACGTTGTGCCTGCCATTGGTACATTTAAGCACTACGCAGTGGTTCGTACAGGGGGGTTTATTCAATGGTATGTTGACGGTGTTGCGAGCGGTACTGCAGTGGCAGTAGCTGCTGCCATCTATGCATCTAACGGTGACCTTGCCGTGTTCGCAAACAACGGAAATGTGCCAGCGTGCAGGGGCACTCTTGACGATGTACGCATCACCAAGGCCGCACGCTGGACTGCGAACTTCACAGCACCCATCGTATCGTTCGCGCCTGACTACGATCCGCACTGGGCCAATACCATCGTCGCCATGCACATGAACGATGCGGTTGATCTGAAGGGGCACACGGTAACCCCTACGAACGCTGTGTATGCGGCTGCAGTGGTCGGCAACGGAATACGAGGCAACTCCGTTGGCACGACTACTACCGTGGTTGTTGACACGGGTGCTGACCTGAGTCTTCCCGCAGACTTCACGATTGATTTTCACCTTGCTCTGCATGAAAACAATAACAACCCATTTGTGTATCAAGGCACTGCAGGTAACACGTGTTTCTACATCAGTTACGACAGTGGCAATTCTCGGCTCATGGCTGGCCTATACACTGGGCCAAACAACACGCTCGCGTTTTACCCCTATTCAGGTCAAACCGTTGTAGCGAATAGTACGTTTCACCACTACGCGCTTATCAAGTCAGGCTCATCTGTGCAGTGGTACAAAGACGGTGTTGCGTCAGGATTTTCTGTCACGGTTACTGCTGCAATCAACCCTACCGCTGAACCGCTTCGACTATTCTCCACAACGCTGATCGGTGGCACCAAGGTCGACTGCACGCTGGATGAGTTTCGTATCACCAAGGCCGCACGCTGGACTGCTGCGTTCACACCTCCTACCAGTGCGTTCTTGGAAGGCGCACCGGCCACCACAGACGTTCTGTGGGATCAAGTTGTGTTGGCGATGCGTATGGAGGATGCCACTGATCTGAAGGGGCACACAGCAAGCCTAGTGACTGCTGAGTTTACTGGTAACGGAATGTTTAATAAGGGTTCTACACCGACTATTTTTAACATTGCAGGAGCGAGTAATAGTTGCGGAGTTCGATTTCCTGCCAGCGCAGATTGGTACTTTGGAACTGGTGACTTCACTATTGACTTCTGGTACACCCGTACCAGTGACACTGGGGACAACCGTGGAATCATTAGCGGCAACGGGTGGGACGTTAACACCAACCATTCAAGCGGTGGAAACATCATCTTCAGAAAGTATGCTGGCCCATCTCGCACGACAATTAGCAATGTAATTACAACCTACGGGTTTTTACCTCTGAACACTCCTGCACACGTAGCTATTGTTGGCTACAACGCTGGAACATATTTCAAGGTATTTATTAACGGTGTCATGCGAGCAGGGCAGTGGCCCCTGTCTGCAGGCACCTACGACGGTGCGTCTGCGTTGGACATACTAGGTGCAGACCTCACCTTTGATGCACCTAGTTGCGTACTAGATGACCTTCGCATAACGAAGGGCACCGCTCGCTGGATCGAGGATTTCACGCCACCTACCGCTGCATTCCTTGAGGGTGGTGCTGCGCCTATAGATGCCTTCTGGAACGACACCGTGCTCGCCATGCACATGGAGGATGCTGTTGACTTGAAGGGGCACCCTGCAGTTCAAAATGGTTGGGGCAATGGTGCGCTCACTGCAGTTGCAGGTAAGTTTGGCAACGCGATGTCGATAACCACGACGATGGTTGACTTGTCGATGCCCTACGCTGCTGATCTGCAGCTTGGGTCAGGAGACTTCACTATTGATTTCTGGTTAGACCCTACCACAACCGCCACAACCGGCACGATCATTGGCTGCACTACAAGCAGTAACTGCTCCTTTCTAATTTATTTAGAAGGGAACAACGATAGAGTGCATGGAGCCTTTTATACGGCAGGAGGTTTCGCAGCAAGTACCGAGGTCTGGAGTCCCGCAGCTTCACTTTTAGATGGCACCTACAGGCATGTTGCGATTGTACGAACTGCAGGGTTCTTAACAATATACACAAATGGTGTGGCAGGCACGCCTGTCGCAATATCAGGTTCAGTTTGGGACTGCGCTGGACGCTTATCCATTGGTTACTGCGGCCCGGGTGTTGGGCTTAGCACTCCTGCAAAGATTGACGATCTCCGAATCACCAAGGCCGCACGCTGGACTGCGAACTTCACGCCACCCACTGCGAAGTTCCCAGAGGTTGGGCCAGCGTTGGTGGATGAGTTCTGGGGTAGTGTCGCGCTGCTTGTTCAACCCGGTGCAAGCCTTACCGATATCAAGTCAGGGATAGTGCCTGCACTCGCAGTGTCAGCCAACACGCTACCTACAGTTGCTGCGACAGGTCCGTTCGGAGGTGGCTGCGCCGACTTTACCTATATCGCTGGTGGGAACTCATCAGGGATGACATACACCTCTACTGCATTCAATGTAACGAACGCATCGACGTTTTCGCTTGAGTTTTGGTTTTATCCCAGAACCATAAGTGCGACATATCAGCAGAACTTAGTAGCGATTGGTGACAGAAACGCAACTGGAGTTTGTATCTATACAAACACAGACGGAACTATTATCTGTTTTGCTCAAGGTAGCCTAACTATTACTGGTTCGGTAGTGGCATTGAACACTTGGCACCACATAGCATTGTGCTTTAGCAATGGCGCACTCGCCTTATTTGTTGACGGTATTAAATACTCTAATACGTCAACTCTGATCACTGTAACAACCTCGATACTTCGCGTTGGTCGACTTACGGGCTTCGACTGCATCGATGGCAAGATTGCAGGCATTCGATTCACTTCTGGCGTGCTTCGCTACACTGCAAACTTCACGCCACCTACCGCAGCCTTCCCTGAGACAAACGGAGTCGTGATTGACTTCCTCGCAGTTGATGCTTACACCAACCGCGCACGCAGCCTGAACACGCCTATCCTGTTCAACAGTCAGACCGCTCAGACGTTCGGTGCGTACACCGTGATGACCAACGTGATCTTCGCTGACACGCAGGACGGTGGGCTGGGCATGATCAGCGGCACTGTGAAGGAAAAGCATGTGCCATCGAACCTGCCACTGCACCGCAAAGTCTGGCTGGTCGAGCAGCGCAGCCAGCGCGTGATCCGCGAAACATGGAGCGACGAGACTACGGGCAACTACAGTTTCACCGGCATCAAAATTGGCCCACTGTATACAGTGATTGCATTCGATTACACAGGCGCATACCGTGCCGTGATTTCTGATTCTCAAGGAGCAGTATGACCGCACCCCTTTCACTTGTTTGCCGTCAGGCGCGAGTCAACGCAGTTCGCGCAATCATCGACGGTGGAGCGATGTGGGCCTACGAAGGCACACCTCCTGCCACGCCTGAGACAACGACGGCTGCACTGCTTGTCGGCAGGATCGATCTTGCTGCTACTGCAGGCACAGTCGGTGCCGCTGGCAACGTGGCAACGCTCACCCTCACATGCCCACGGGTCGCTGCAGCAGATGCCACTGGCCTCATCGGCTGGGTGCGTTTCGTTGACTCAGCCGGTGCTGGCGTTATGGACTTGGTTGCAGGCATCGGGGGTTCACTTGCCCCGGCGATATTCAGCGATCTGCAGGCATACACTGGCGGCGAGTTGCAGTTAGTTTCCTGTGTCATCTCCGAATGATCTAGTCCTCTACCAACCGCACGGGACAGGGGAACTTGTTCTTGGCGATACGGGGGCAACGACCAACACAGTTGACATAGCCGTAACGCTTGGTGGCGTAACCGTCACTGCGCTGTGCCGTGAAGGCTTGCGTGCTAACGTCACTGCCTCGCTGGCCGGTGTCACTGCGCTCGCGTGGTGCATACCACCTCCGCAGGTTGCGGTAAACGCCACACTAGCTGGTGTGAGCGTTGAACTGTGGGCGAATTACCAGACGGCGAGCAGCAACCCCAACGACCTCATATTCCAAGATGCGCCCGTCGCGGGTGAACTGATCTTCTCGCTGGGTGACGGTGGAACGATCACACCTTGTCGGGCAACGATTGCCACAACGCTGGGTGGTGTCACTGTCCACGCGATAGTCACTGGCGGCATCGAGGTCAACGTAGCGGCCACCGTGGGTGGTGTCACTGTCAATGCGATGGTGGCGAAGGTACTCAAAGCCAACGTCACCACGACCCTCGCTGGTGTGGATGTCGCGCTGCGCGTCCTGCCGGTGCGCAAGATCGATGTCGCCGCCACCCTAGCTGGGGTGGATGTCGCACTAATTGTGGTGCCCCCAACTGAGATCGGTGTGACGGTCATGCTGGGTGGTGTGAGCGCGATGGTTCAGCAGTTCTATGACAACCGTGTCACCAACTGGCTGGACACGCGCTTCGAGGGTGAGTTCCAGCCTGCTGTGCAGCAAGAGAAGATCGATAACTCTGACCACCAGACAGGTGTAGTCTCACGGGCGCAGCACGCAGCACCGTGGGATTGGGCAACCGAGAAAGTGCAGACCCTCACTGCATCGTCTGAGTTGGGCATACCCCTGTACTTTCAGGACGATACGAACTGGGAACTCGGCAAGCTGTACACCGCTCAATCGTCGGGCACGATGCAGCTTGCGATCCCCAACGAACTGCCCAAGGTGGTTGGCTGGGAACTGACTGAGCAGACTCGCGTGATTGCGCAGTCGGCCATGCAGGCAGGTATCTATAAATCGTACCCGACCAACGCGCTACCGTGGGGCTGCACTTCGACGCTGAGCAAGTGGTTGCTGACGCTGGCGAAGGCTGGCATCACGCACACCACTGCGCTGGACTTCCTGTGGCAGACAGCAGTCAATCCGCAGCCGGGTGAGCATCTGTTGCCCATCACACTTCCGTTGTGGTTCGGTACTGATCTTGTGTTCGCGCAGCCACCGGGCGACGGCGAACTTGTTTTCGGCGAAGCGGACTACGTTACACCGGGTGTAGTGGTCGAAACGCAAAGGGTTTATATGGTCACCAATTCAGCGGGACTCTACCGCAACGGGGTCTTGATCCCGACCTTCAACATGTCGCTGTCGCTCGATGTCGCAAGCTGGACATGGGGCTTCAGCGCATCGGCACCGGCCACCACGCTGGACAGCTTCGAGCCTGCATCAAACGGTGCGCCGGTCGAGGTTACTGCCGTCATCAATGGCGTGTCCTACGTTGTCCTGATCGAGGGCATCTCCAGATCGAGATCGTTCGGCAAAGACGGCTTGAGCATCCAAGGCAGGGGCAAGACTGCGCTGCTCGATACACCGTACTCGCCAGTGCTCAACTTCAGCAACCTCTCTGACCGCACTGCCAGCCAGTTGATGGCCGATGTGCTGACCGTGAACAACGTGCCGATGGGCTGGGATGTCGACTTTGGTCTGGACGATTGGCTGGTGCCCGGGTCGACCTTCAGCCACCAAGGCAGCTACATCGCTGCACTCAACGCCATCGCGAAGGCCGCTGGGGGCTACGTGCAGCCTCACCCGTCGCTCAACGCGATCAAGGTGCTACCACTCTACCCATTCATGCCTCGCGATTGGTTGTGGGCCGACTACACCCTTCCTGCATCGCTCACGGTGACCGAGGGCATAAGCTGGACCGAGAAGGCTCGCTACAACCGGGTCTATGTATCTGGTGTGCAGCGCGGCGTGCTTGGTCGGGTGACTGAGGTGGGCACTGCCGGTGATCTTCTGGCACCGATGGTCAGCGATCCACTGATTACCACAGCAGGGGCTGCAAGGCAGCGCGGCATCAGCGTGCTGGGTGACACAGGGCGCATCGCTACGGTGTCCTTGAAGGTGCCAGTGATGGCTTCCACGGGCATCATTCCCCCGGGCAAGTTTGTGAAGTACACCGACCAAGGCGTGGACAGGCTGGGCATCGTGCGCAGCGTCAGCGTGGATGTCGGCCTGCCCGAAATCTGGCAAACACTATCGGTAGAAACCCATGTCAATTAACCCCTTCAAACTCCTCCGCGATCTGATCCCCAACCCCCCGCTGCAGGTCGGCACTGTGACCGAGTCATACAACGGGGTCTGCACTGTGGAGATGCCGGGTGGGGTGCTCACGCAAGCCCGGGGCGATAGCACTGTTGGTCAGCGGGTGTTCTTCAGGGATGACCTGATCGAGAGCACCGCGCCAAACCTACCCATAGAACTAATTGAGGTATGATTGCGCGGTTAATTGGCGCGGTTTAATGCTAAGTCGTTGTCAGCATTGAGAGCGGACGGATTGCAAATCCGGTTAGTCCGGTTCGACTCCGGACCGCGCCTCCAAAATTCCTCAATAAAAACGCGCCTGACCCATTCAGATGCTGCGTTTTATTCGAGAATAGGGTCTACGTGCCCGAGTGGTGAAATAGGTAGACACATCGGACTTAAAATCCGCCGCTTCGTGAATAACGGGCGTACCGGTTCGATTCCGGTCTCGGGAATAACGGGCGTACCGGTTCGATTCCGGTCTCGGGCACCACTACACTTCACACTATGCCGCGCAAAAACACTCCCTTCGAAATCCACGTTCACGGACAGGTGCCCTTGAAAGCGCAGGTCAAATTCGAGCATTTACAGGATGCGCTAAAGCCTATGTGGAAGTATGCTGGGGCCAGGTCTCTGGCGGATGGTGCGAGGAGTTCTTACGAGGATGAGCCAGGCATCAAATTCGATGCCCACGAACGCACTCTGCAGATGTGCTGGACTGTTGCGGGAGACTTTGATTTTCGTCAGATTCTTGACGAGGTATGCATGAACCTCAACGAACTGGCTGATGCTGGTGCGGCCATCGAGGTGACCTTTTATGATGCAGACTATGACGACGAGGACCATGAGAATGGTGAAGAGTCGCGCGATGACTTTGTGATGTTGTTTGTGGGTCCGGACCCTGCAGCCATCATGCAGGTGCAGCGTGACCTCCTTGTGCAGGACATAGTGAGCATGATGGAGCGCCATTTTGATGGCGCAGAGTTGGGTGGTGTAGTGGCGGAAGTGGACAAGTTGTTTGCCCAGCGGTTCGATTCCCTGGTAAGTTCTTTGGCGCTCGGGAAACCTCCCACTGGTTCGGGCGGTACAGCTTTGGGTGGGCATGGCAATGGCAGAAAGCCTAGGCACCTGCATTGAGTTTAAAGAAGCATTAACGGGACATCTGCGAACTCAACTCTATGCTGAAAAAAATTAGTGTCGATCAACTTGTCGTCGGAATGCATCTGAAGGAGTTTTGTGGTTCCTGGATGGAGCACCCCTTTTGGCGAACCGGGTTTGTTCTCACCGACCCAAAGGACATTACGAGTATTTTGGCAAGCAGCATCAAGGAGGTCTGGATTGATGCGAGCAAAGGCCTCGACGTGGCGGTGGGCCAAGTCGCCGTGTCGGAGGCAGAGTCGGATGCGCAAGTAGAGGCAGATCTACTTGCGGCGGTGAGCGAGCGGCGTGAAACCGCACCGGTATCGACGGATGTTGAGATCCAGCGGGCAGCGCAGATTTGTTTGCAGTCCAAGCAGGCCGTGATATCCATGTTTCAGGAAGCGCGAATGGGCAAGGCTGTGGACACGGGTGGAGCGCAGCGACTGGTCGAGGAAATCAGCGACTCAGTGGCCCGCAATCCCGGGGCGCTGATCAGTTTGGCGCGGCTCAAGACTGCGGATGATTACACCTACATGCATTCGGTGGCCGTGTGTGCCATGATGGTCGCTTTGTCCAATCAATTGGGCCTTGATGAGGAGCAAACGCGATTGGCGGGTCTGTCCGGTTTGATGCACGATCTTGGCAAAGCCATGATGCCCATGGAAGTCTTGAACAAGCCTGGGAAATTAACCGACGCCGAGTTTGCCATCATCAAATCCCACCCGGAAGAAGGGCACCGATTGCTGTTGACAGGGCGCGATGTGGCGCCAATGGTGCTGGATGTGTGTCTGCACCACCACGAGAAGACGGATGGCTCCGGGTATCCGAAAGGTCTCAAAAGTGACGAGATCAGTCTGTTTGCAAAGATGGGGGCTGTGTGCGATGTTTACGATGCCATCACCTCCAACCGGCCTTACAAAGCAGGTTGGGATCCGGCCGAGTCGTTGCGCAAAATGGCCGAGTGGTCCAACGGGCATTTTGACGTCAAGGTCTTTCAGGCCTTTGTCAAGAGCTTGGGAATCTATCCCATTGGCTCACTGGTGCGGCTTACCTCCGGGCGACTTGGTGTTGTGATGGAGCAGACCGGGAAATCTCTGACCACACCCAAGGTCAAAGTTTTTTTCTCCACCAAGTCGAACATGCGTATCCTGCCAGAAATGGTAGACCTTTCGGCTTCAGGTTCACATGAAAAAATCGTCGCCAGGGAGGACCCAGCAAAGTGGCGGTTCTCCGACCTCAACGAGCTGTGGTCCGGTCAAGCAGGAATTTAGAGAAAATGACTGAGATGCCCGTCCAGACTGCGTAAAATGCTATCAAAATAGGAGCAAAGCGGCATTGCCCCGCTCGCTCCGTCTGATGGCAGTTTGTGAGCTAGTTTGTTTTCGGTTTCGGGTTGTACTTACCCAATTCCAATTTGGCGATGGCATTGCGGTGGACTTCATCTGGACCATCGGCGAAACGTAGCGTGCGGGCATTCGTGTATGCATAGGCCAATGGAAAATCGTCGCACATGCCGCCACCACCGTGTGCTTGAATGGCCCAATCAATCACATCGCAAGCCATCGTTGGAGCCACGACCTTGATCATCGCGATTTCATTCTTCGCAAACTTGTTGCCAGCCACATCCATCATCCAGGCTGCCTTGAGTGTCAGCAATCGCGCCATATCGATCTTGCAGCGTGATTCGGCGATGCGTTCCTGTGTCACTGTCTGCGCTGCAATGGGTTTGCCAAACGCCACACGTGCTGATGCACGCCTGCACATCAACTCGAGCGCACGTTCAGCCAAACCTATCAAGCGCATGCAGTGGTGGATACGGCCAGGACCAAGGCGCCCCTGCGCAATTTCAAATCCACGCCCCTCTCCCAGCAAAATGTTGGAAACGGGGACGGTGGCGTTTTCAAAGAGGACTTCCATGTGGCCATGTGGCGCATCGTCATAGCCAAAAACATTCAGCGGGCGAACAACTTTCAGGCCGGGGGTGTCCGCGGGAACCAGTACCATGCTTTGCTGGGAATGGCGAGCGGCCTCAGGGTCGGTCTTGCCCATGGTCACATAAATTGCGCATCGCGGATCACCTGCGCCCGATGTCCACCACTTGCGCCCGTTGATGACATAGTTGTCGCCGTGCCGCTCGATTCGGGTTTCGATGTTGGTGGCATCACTGGAGGCCACCTGCGGCTCGGTCATTGCAAACGCCGAGCGAATCTTGCCCTCGAGCAGGGGTTTGAGCCAACGGGATTTGTTTTCTTCTGATCCATAACGCGCAATCGTCTCCATGTTGCCGGTATCGGGAGCAGAGCAGTTGAACACCTCGCTGGACCACATGACGCGCCCCATGATTTCCGCCAATGGGGCGTACTCCTGGTTGGTGAGGCCAGCACCTTCGTATCCAGAGGCTTGTGCACTATCTACGGGCAGGAACAGGTTCCAAAGCCCAGCAGCCTGCGCTTTGGGTTTGAGATTCTCGATGGTCTGCAACGGCGTCCAGCGCTTGCCAGCCGCTGTGTTGGCCGCAATTTCTGCATGGTACGCACCCTCCGCAGGGTAAATATGATCGTCCATAAACTTCTGCAGGCGAGCTTGAAGTTCTTTGGTTTTGGGTGAATAGTCAAAGTCCATGGTGTCTCCGGTAAATCCATGCGGTTAAACGAAAGAAGAGGGTGCGTCAACCCTGCTGGGCAAATTTCCAGGCCATCTGCGCCAGCGGACGCGCTCCAGCGGCTGAACTTACAGCTTGAGCGCTGGAGGCCGTGCCAGCCTCGACGCGCTTTGCGATGCCCTGCAAGATGGCTGCGATACGAAACATGTTGTAGGCCATGTAGAAATTCCAATCTTGCTTGAGCTGCTCGGGTGTAGCGATACCAGTTCGCTCGCAGTATCTGCGGATGTAGTCTGCTTCTTCTGGGATGCCGAGCTCGGCGAAATTAAGCCCGCCGATACCGCGAAACGCCCCTGGTGGAATGTGCCAGGCCATGCAGTGGTAGCTGAAATCTGCGAGTGGGTGCCCCAGGGTCGACAACTCCCAGTCCAGCACGGCGAGCACCCTCGGTTTCTCTGTTTCAAACATCAGAT
Source organism: Rhodoferax sp. (assembly GCA_020048895.1). Classification (GTDB taxonomy): domain Bacteria; phylum Pseudomonadota; class Gammaproteobacteria; order Burkholderiales; family Burkholderiaceae_C; genus Allorhodoferax. The sequence goes on from JAIFLV010000017.1 coordinate 15,330, forward strand.
TGTCAAGACGAAAGTCACCATGAACGATGCTGACCATCGACTCGTCGCGCGCCATGGCTGGAATGTGGTTCGGAAGCCAGTCCATCAGCATGTCCATTTCTGCAATGGGCCGGGTAATGGAAGCGGTGTATTGCTTGCTCCAACGTCCGATCTGGCGCTCAAAGTAGTTTCCTGGCTTACCGTAATCCTTAAGGCCGCGCTGTGTGAAGTTGACCTTATGCAATGCAGAGATCACACGATTCATTTCGTCATAAATGTCGGCTCGCTGCGGTGCAGTCATTCCAGGCAAAGACTGGTCCCACAGCACCCGGCCTTGCATGTATTCCATGACATAAAACGCCCGACCAATGATGGATTCGTCTTCGCAAAGACAGTACATGTGTGGCACCGGAACATCGGAGTCCTGCAGACCGCGCATCACCGCAAATTCACGTTCGACGGCATGCGCGGAAGGCAGTAGCTTTGCTACGGGCCCAGGTTTCGCCCGCATGACATAGCTCCTGCCGGGTGTGACGAGTTTGTAGGTGGGATTGGACTGCCCGCCCTTGAACATCTCGGCAGTCAGCGGACCTTTGAACCCCTCCAGGTGCGTGTTCAGCCAGTCGCCCAATACGTGCAGGTCAATGGAATGCTGGCTCGATACGGGCCTGGTTCCGACAAAGTGGTCAAATTCGCTCATGGCAAAGTGTTGGTTGGTGCAGTGTTATGGTCAATCGTCGGTCTCAATGATGCGCATCAGTGCGTCGCGGTCCCGCACAACCAAGCCACCGGGCTCTATCCGAATCGCGTTGTCCCGCTCCATGGCCTTGAGTTCCTGGTTGACACGCTGGCGCGATGCACCCAACAGTTGTGCCAGTTCCTCCTGAGCGAGGTGCAATCCGATTCGCACCTCGCTGGCTTCGCTCAATGAAGGTACGCCATAACTTCTGACGAGGTGCAAGAGTTGCTTGGCTAAACGCGCCCGCAGGGGCAGCGTGTTGAGGTCTTCCACCAATCCATACAGTTGCCGAATTCGACGGGCATGCAGACGCAGCAACGCCTCGTAGAGTTCGACGTGCATCGACAGTATCTTCTTGAAATCGGCCTTGGCGACACACAGAATGGTGCTGTCTCCATGGGCATAAGCATCGTGGGTCCGGCGGTCTCCGTCGAAAATGGAGACGTCCCCAAACCAGATTCCGGGCTCCACGTAGGTCAGGGTAATCAGCTTGCCCGAGATCGATGTGGAGCTGACCCGCACCGCTCCTTTGGCGCAAGCAATCCACTCTTCTGGGGGTTCTCCCCGAGCCGCAATGAGATCCCCATCTTTGTGGCGTTTGACGTAGGCGCATCGGAGAATGTCGTGCTTAAGCGAAGGAGAAAGAGTGGAAAACCAGCGACCTGCGTTAATTGCCGCGCGTTCGTCGATAGTAAGAATGGGTTCGTCCATGGCCTGTCTTTTGGGTGACTGCTGTTGGTTCTCTGGCTACTCGATTGTCTCCCTCGGGACCGCAATCTGCAAAAACGCCTGTCACATGCGTGTCTATTACGCATCGAGTTCTACCGAATTGATTGCCAGTTCGCAAGCAAAGGAGCCAAACGGCCAACCCGCTTTCAGTGGTGTGCCAAAATGCCGACATAGATGACGTTAGCAAATATATTCAAGTCTTCAGTTCTGGGAGTCGCGCTGCTGTGCACGTTGAGTGACAGCGCAGGCATGTCTTTGGGGCGTCCGCGTAGCGTTGCACTGCTCGGACAACCTTTGGAGTTGACAGTTCCCGTGCAGTTCGATGCTGAGGAAAAGGCATCCGCGTTGTGTTTTGAAGCAGATGTCTATTTCGGGGAAAACAAACTCGACAGCAGCCAAGTAGCGGTGACGGTTCCGGCCGTTGAGCAAGACGCGGTGGTGAATGTACGGGTTGTGTCGCGCCAGGCGATTGATGAACCCGTCGTAACGGTTTATTTGCGTGGCGGTTGTCTTCATAAGTCCACGCGTAAGTTCGTTCTGTTAGCAGACCTGGCGACAGATATGGTGGTGCCATCGTTGCCCATCAGTATCCAGGTGCGACCTTTGGTTTCCGGTTCAGTCAGTCCCCTTGCAAGCCCATCCGTTGCGCAGCGCGAGATGTTGTCGGCACCTTCCCGGGGTGACAATCTGCCAGTCAAACGGACCCGTCCGGTAACCCCAGTCGTTAGCGCACCAGCCCTAGAGAGTGCCGACGGATCGCCAAAAACTAAGCCAAGTGTTGGTGTGAGTTCCTCGGTTGTGAATCGGTCTCGACTGAAGCTTGCTCCGATTGATTTGACGATCGAGCGTGACCCCGTTTTGAAGCTGACGGCTGCGATGGCGTACCTGCCCTCGGAAGATTTGAACAAACGCAATGAAGCAGTAGCTTTGTGGCAAGCTTTGAATGCTTCACCACAAGACGTGCTGCGCGATCAGACGCGCGTGCGGTCGCTTGAAGATGACCTGAAGTTGCAGCGTGATGCGACATCCAAGAATGCCCAAACGCTGCAGAACCTCACAACCCGACTTGAGCATGCGGAGGCACAAAAGTATGCCAACCCATTGGTATATGCCTTGGCTGGTCTATTGGTGGTGTGCTGTGTGGGCTTGGCATTTACTTGGAACCGCTTACGCACTCAAGCCGTGGGTATTTCCCCGTGGTGGCGGGCAGAAAATAATCGACTGGACGAAGCCGAAGACTTGCCATCTTCTGGAAAAGATCTCGTTGCCAGGGATGAAGCTCCCCCGTTGAGTTTTTCGACAGATGATTCTGCGTCCAGCGCACCAGTGGCCGCTCAGGTTGACATTGATCTGGACCTGGGGGAGTCCGTCTTTGCAAAGTTTGGCGGAGTGTCGTCGAGTTTGAAGGGCGGTAGTGCTGTTACTGACGTCCAGCCTCTGGACGTTAGCGTTTCGATGCAGCGGGATTTTTCGTCCAGTGCCTTGGATGGACTGCGTTCGATGAACATGCAGGAGATGCTGGATGTGCGCCAGCAAGCAGAGTTTTTCATGACGCTTGGTCAGTACGACGAGGCAATTGGACTCTTGACAACGAGCATCATGGACAGCGGGGAATCCAATCCTCTGGTTTACCTGGAATTGCTGAAGGCGCTGCACAGCTTGAGTCGAAAGGCAGATTACGATGACTATCGGGCTGATTTCAATGCACGGTTCACGGGGCATGTACCTGAATACACGGGATTCAACCAGGGCGGACAGGATTTAGAAGCCTATCCGAACGTTCTGTCGCGAATTGTTGTCACTTGGCCATCGAAACAGACACTGGAGGTGATCGAGGAATGCCTGGTGCGTCGACACGGAGTTGTGCCTGAGCATGAGTTTGATTTGGACGCCTACCGCGATCTTTTGATACTGCACGGAGTTGCAAGCCGCATACTTTCGACATCAGATTCGGGTCCGGCACCGTTCAGTACAGCCAAAATTGAATTGCCACAAGCCCCTGCCCCCATCGAAGACCTCATGTCAGTGGACTTTGTTACTGAGCAATTCGATTCACCGGAGTCGGCAACGCCCGAAGTGTCATCAGTGCCCTTGCCTGAAATCCTGGACGACCATGCTAATTACTCAGTGGATCTCGATCTTTCTGATGGTGCCAGCAATCTGATGGATTTCGATGTCGAGCACCTTTCTGAAAGCGCACCACTGGCCAATGCCAAACCTGAAGCAGGGTCTCGGGATTAGCGCCTGACTTGGAGGGCGCCCGGATTAATGATGTTGGTTGGTGTGCCCTTGATGAAATTGGTCACATTGTCAAATGCCGAGCCAAAATACGTTTCGTAGTTGTTTTGCTCCACATAGCCAATGTGTGGCGTACAAATGCAGTTTTCGAGCCGCAACAGGGCATGGCCCTGCAGGATCGGTTCAGTTTCGAATACATCTACCGCTGCAAGTCCGGGACGGCCACGATTCAAGGCGCTGATCAGTGCGTCGGGTTCAATCAGCTCCGCACGCGATGTGTTGACCAGCAACGCAGTCGTTTTCATGCGTGCTAGATCGGCAGCAGTAACGATAGAACGGCTGCTTTCTGAAAGGCGCAAATGGATGGAGAGGACATCACACTCACCAAAAAAAGCATCTCGACTCGCTGCAGTGGAATATCCACGCTGCTGGGCAACTTGCCGGGACGACTCGCTACCCCAGACAATGACTTGCATCCCAAACGCCTTGCCATAACTCGCTACGATCTGGCCAATTCGACCAAATCCCCATATGCCCAGTATTTTTCCGTGCAATTGGGTACCCAGTCCAAAATTTGGTGGCATCGAGGCCATCTTCAAACCGGATTGCTGCCAAGCACCATGCTTGAGATTGCCCACATATTGTGGGATTCTGCGCATCGCAGCCATGATTAGTGCCCAGGTAAGTTCGGCTGGTGCCAGAGGTGATCCGACTCCCTCGGCTACGGCAATACCTCGATCCGTGCAGGCCTGGACATCCACATGGTTTCCCACGCGCCCGGTCTGTGAAATCAATTTGAGCTTAGGCAGTTTGTCAATCAGCGCACGATTTATGTGGGTCCGTTCCCTAATGAGGACGATGACGTCTGCATCTTTGAGTCGGACCGACAATTGCCCCAAGCCCTTGACCGTGTTGGTGTACACCTTGGCCTGAAAATTTTCCAATTTGGCAGCGCAATCGAGTTTTCGTACGGCATCCTGATAGTCATCCAAAATCACAATATTCATAACTGTGATTGTGCCCTGACATTGGGGCGTTATCTCGCGGATTTGACTCCCACCACATGTTCCGCTTCCCGCGCGACCAAGCGATCCAGTTCGGCACAAACGTCTGCCATGCGACCGGAAATGACCATTCGGCCCGTGCTGGAGCGATGCAGGCCAGTCTCGGCAACCCGCACCACTCGTAACGGTACGACCCTCGGGCTAAATACCGGCTTCTCCGCCTGAGGAACGCTCTGGAACTTTCCAGAACCGGTACGGGGATGCCAATTGACATTGGCTGCCAGGGGTGCCTTAAGCGCGCCAGTCGCAAATCGACCTCCGGTCCACCAGCGTTGCACACGTTGTAGAGGTGCCATTGCGACGAGATTGGCAAGCAATGCGATGTTCATGGTGTATTTCGCTCCGGATGTCTACATCAGCATGGTGTTTCGGATGAGTCCGACAGCCAGACCCTCAATTTCAAAAGGCTCACCCGGTTCGACCACAATGGTCTGGTAATCCGGGTTTTCCGGATGAAGCTCAATGAGATGCTTGTTGCGGCGAAAGCGTTTGACTGTCACTTCATCGCCAAGTCGTGCAACAACGATCTGGCCATTTTTTGCATCTTTGGTGGCTTGCACAGCTAACAGATCTCCGTCCATGATTCCAGCATCGCGCATGGACATGCCACGCACTTTGAGCAAGTAGTCCGGTTGGCGTTGAAAGAGACTGTTCTCAACATAATAGGTTTGATCGACGTGCTCTTGTGCGAGGATGGGGGAGCCTGCAGCAACCCGACCGATCAGTGGGAGCGCGAGTTGAGCCAAGCCTGGCAAGGGCAGCGAGAACTGTTTGAATCTCGACTCATTGATGGAGCGCAGGGCCTCACTCTTGAGTCGTATTCCCCGCGAAGTCCCGCTCACCAGTTCAATGACACCCTTGCGCGCCAGCGCCTGCAAATGCTCTTCTGCTGCATTGGCCGACTTGAAACCCAGTTCGTTCGCGATTTCTGCGCGGGTAGGTGGTGCCCCGGTGCGGGAGATAGCGCTTTGAATCAGGTCCAGAATCTGCTGTTGTCGGGCGGTGAGTTTGGGGCTTTCAAGCATATTGGCTCCTAGTTAATTCCGGGTCCGGCTGTTGGTCTGTACACCCTGTTTTGGTATCCAGTAACTGTATTTTTAACCAGCATTAAATATATTGCAAGTTTTTTGTTGTTGGATTTCACTTGTGTGCCAAGCAGACGACGCTAACAAGCGGCCAATACTTGCTTACTCGCGACAGTAGAATTCAATTCTTCATTTACAGAGATCACGCTATGACTTCGCTTTCCTGTCGCGCCATACTTGGCGGACTTGCTCCTTCCAATGTGCCGGTGACTTTGAGGGGCTGGGTTCGCACCCGGCGGGATTCCAAGGCGGGAATGTCGTTTGTGCATGTGACTGATGGCTCATGCTTTCACCCCGTGCAGGTGATCGCGTCCGCTGAGCTACCCAATTACAACGAGGAAGTCCACCATTTGACTGCCGGTTGTTCCGTCGAGGCCACCGGGGTGATCGTCCCTTCACCGAATGCAGGCCAACCGTATGAAATGCAAGCCACCGCCATCAAGGTTGTGGGTTGGGTTGACGACCCCGACACGTATCCGATACAACCCAAGGCGCATTCCATGGAGTTCCTGCGCGAGGTAGCGCACTTGCGACCGCGCACCAATGTGATTGGCGCCAGCGCACGGGTGAGGCACACACTTGCAACCGCGATACACCGCTTTTTTACGGACAACGAGTTTCTGTGGGTCAATACGCCCATCATCACAGCCTCCGACGCTGAAGGAGCCGGTGAACTGTTTCGCGTGTCTACTCTGGACGCCTTGAATCCTCCACGCACGGCCGATGGAAAAGTGGATTTTTCCAAAGACTTTTTTGGACGCGAAGCATTTCTGACCGTTTCTGGTCAGCTCAACGTCGAAACGTATTGCATGGCCCTATCCAAGGTGTACACGTTTGGGCCAACCTTCAGAGCCGAGAATTCCAATACCAGCCGCCACTTGGCCGAGTTTTGGATGGTGGAGCCGGAAATTGCATTTGCTGATCTTGCCGCTGATGCCGATTTGGCCGAGGCACTTCTAAAGTACATTTTCAAGGCGGTGCTGGCGGAGCGGCCCGATGACATGGCGTTCTTCGACGACCGTATTGAGAAAGGCCTCATTGCCAAGCTGCAAGGTATTGTGGATCGTCAATTCGTCCGCATGGACTACACCGAGGCCATCAAGATATTGGAGAACTCCAAACATAAGTTCGAATACCCCGTGAAGTGGGGTGTGGACCTGCAAAGTGAACATGAACGCTACCTTGCCGAGAAGCATGTGGGTGGGCCCGTAGTGCTGATGAACTATCCGAAGGAGATCAAGGCGTTTTACATGCGGCTCAACGGGGACGATAAGACGGTGGCGGCGATGGACGTTCTAGCCCCCGGCATTGGTGAGATTATTGGTGGCAGCCAGCGCGAAGAAAGGCTGGACGTGCTCGACGCCCGATTAGAGGCGACTGGACTCGATAAAAATGCCTACAGCTGGTACCGCGATCTGCGTCGCTATGGCACCGTGCCCCATGCAGGGTTCGGCCTGGGCTTCGAGCGGACGGTCGCTTACGTGACCGGCCTGTCTAACGTTCGAGATGTAATTCCATTTCCCCGCACGCCGGGCAGTGCGCGGTATTGAAAACAGGGAACCTTAGGCGCAGAGGGCTTCAAATGCCCTCAACTTGATTTCGTCCACGCTTCCAGTGCCACTAATTGCACGGTACTTGGGGGCAGCCGCAGGGGCAGCCTTGGCCCAATCAGCGTAGTATTGCACCAGGGGGCGGGTTTGCTCGCTATAGACCGCGAGCCGTTTCTTGACGGTTTCTTCCTTGTCGTCATCGCGTTGAATCAGCGGTTCACCGGTAACATCGTCCAGACCGGCCGCCTTGGGTGGATTAAATTTCACATGGTAGGTGCGTCCTGAGGCAGGATGCGAGCGGCGCCCACTCATGCGCTCCACTATGGCCTCAAAAGGCACATCAATTTCAAGCACATAGTCAAGATCCACGCCAGCGGCTTTCATTGCGTCAGCTTGCGGAATGGTGCGCGGGAAGCCATCAAAGAGAAAGCCATTGGCGCAATCGGCCTGCGTAAGTCTTTCTTTAACGAGGTTGATGATGAGGTCATCGCTTACCAATCCACCAGACGCCATGACTGCTTTGGCTTCCAATCCCAGGGGTGTCCCGGCCTTCACCGCCGCACGCAACATGTCACCTGTGGAAATTTGAGGAATACCGTACTTCTGGCAAATAAAAGTTGCCTGGGTACCTTTTCCAGCGCCAGGAGCGCCCAACAAAATCAGTCTCATGGATAACCTCAAAAAATGAAAGTCCTGCCAGCTGTGCACCTCAACTCTTGATCAAGCAGTTGCACAACGGATGGATGGGAGAATAGCATGGCCCACCTGCAGCCTATCTTACAGATGCTGCGAGTGCAGACGAAAGGACGTTGCGAACGCGCGCCAGGTCTTCTGGAGTGTCAACACCGATACCTGGGGCATCGGGGCTCACGTGCACGGCAATCCGGTGGCCATGCCAAAGGGCCCGCAATTGTTCCAATGCCTCAACGACTTCCAGACTCGCTGGTGGCAACGTTGGGAACATTCGCAAGAACCTCACTCTGTACGAGTAAATTCCAATATGTCGCAATGGTGCAGGGTCTGGCAAACTGCGCGTTTCGCCTGCGAACCCATCGCGCCACCATGGAATGGGTGCCCGACTGAAAAAAAGAGCTAGTCCCTGGGCATCAAGCACAACTTTGACGACGTTGGGATTCAGAAAGTCGGCAAGATTGTCCAATGCATGGGCGGCGGTTCCCATCTCCGCTTGCGGATGCCGGACAAGCAAAGCTGCTACAGCCTGCACAAGTTGAGGGTCAATCAATGGTTCATCACCCTGGACGTTGACGACCACGGACTCATCCGACAAGCCAAGAATCTGTGCAGCTTCGGCGAGACGGTCGCTTCCTGATACGTGGTCCGTGCGCGTCAGAACAGACTCAATGCGGTGGTCTGTACAAGCCTGAACGATGGATTTGTCATCCGCGGCTACAACGACCCGAGGCATCGCCTTACCAGACAGCACCCGCTGCGCAACCCGAACGACCATCGGCACTCCACAGATATCGGCCAATGGCTTATTGGGCAAGCGCGTCGACGCCAATCGTGCCGGAATCAGGACGGTGTAGTCCATCAGAGTGTGTCTCAGAGTCCGAGTTCGCTGTCCGTGAGCGTACGCGCTTCGCTTTCCAGCAAAATCGGAATTCCATCGCGCACGGGATAGGCAAGTCTGGCGCTGTGGGAAGTGAGTTCCTGTCTCTCCCGATCGTATTCGAGAGGCCCTTTTGTTACCGGGCAAACAAGTAATTCAAGCAGTTTGGTGTCCATGCGTGGATGATAGCCTTGCAACAAACAGTTCGTTCAGGTGGACATCGACTGCTTCAAAAAAATCCCTTGATATTTCCAGTGTCAGGGGAACGGCCAATGCCGTTGGCTCAAAGGCCCACAGTTTGAGTGCGTCCTTTTCGGTGCAAATGATGCTGTAACGCTCGTATTCAGTGCGTGAGAAGCTATCAAAATCATAGTGATCTGGGAGGGCTAAGGTCTTCGCCAGAGGCACCCCTTTGGCAAGCAGCATGTCAAAGAATGCTTCAGGCTGGCCTATGCCTGCCATGGCCAAAAGTGGTTTTGAGCTGCCAAGGCGCAACGATTCCAGCGAAACTGACTGCCCATCACGACAGAGCGCAAAGTCCGCCAGCGAGCGGTTTGCCATGTGGCCTTGGAAAGCGGGATGATGTCCGGTATGCAAAACCAACCACCGCCAGTCAGTCTGTCCGGCTTGTGCACACGCCCTGTGCGGCCATGGTTCGCGCAATGGTCCTGCCGGCAAAAGCCATCCATTGCCACAGCCTCGATCATCAAACACACACACGTCCAGGTCGCGGTACAGCGCATAGTGCTGAAGCCCATCGTCGGCCACAATGACTTGCGTCTGGGCATACTTGGCCAACAAGGCGGTTGCCGCGGCATGGCGGTCTCGCGCTACAAAAACTGGTACCTTGAGAGCCCGTTGCAGCATCAATGGCTCATCACCAACGTCGCTGGGATGCGACTGTGGCAACACCTCAAGGCAGTTGTCATGCTTGCGCCCATAGCCACGGGAAACCACACCCACGGCAAGTCCGCGCGACTGCAGGTGACGAACTAGTGCCACAACGGTGGGAGTCTTTCCCGCACCGCCCGCAATCACATTGCCAACAACAATGACCACAGCGTTGACCCGCCGCGAGCGCAGTAGCTGCATTTGGTAGAGCCACTTGCGTACAGTCCACAACAATCCATAAATGGCCGATACCGGCCAAAGTGCGCGAGCCGTTGTGCCGCGCTGATTCCAGGCCCGCACTAACGCGCTTTGCACCTGATCACGCACCAGTGCGCTCCAGCCTCTATTGGCCACCGGAATGGGTGGATGATTGTGTGGCAAAGGTGATTTGGTTGAGTCCTACGCGCCTGGCTGCTTCCATGACGGTGACCACCGACTGGTGTCTTGCACTGGCGTCGGCGCTAATGATCACCACCGACTCCTTTCCCGCTTTGGCACCTTCGGACAACGCGGCGGCCAAGCTGTCAAGACCTCTCCCGACCACGGGAACCCGGTTGACACTGTAGGCGCCGTCCGCACCCACTGCAACGATGACCTCCTTGGGGTAGTCGCGCTGTGCATCGGTATCTGCCACTGGCAGAGTCAGTTGCATTTCGGTGAACTTGCTGTATGTCGTTGAAAGCATCAGAAATATCAGAATGACAAGCAGCACGTCGATGAACGGGATCAAATTGATCTCGGGCTCTTCGTTCGCATGGGGGCGAAAGTTCATGGGCTACCTGCGCAGTGATTTGACGTGACGTGCCAGCCGCTCCGCAGATAGTTCCAGCGTCAACAAATAGCCGTCCACTTGGCCACGAAAGTAGCGCCAGAAAATGAGCGAAGGAATTGCAACCATCAGACCGAAAGCTGTGTTATATAGCGCCACCGAGATGCCGTGTGCGAGTTGTTGCGGATTGCCGCCTGTGGGCGTTCCAGGGGCCTGTGATCCAAAAATTTCGATCATCCCAACCACCGTACCGAACAGTCCCATGAGCGGCGCTGCGGACGCGATCGTTGCCAGCGTACTAAGGTAGCGCTCAAGCCGATGCGCCACCAGGCGTCCAGCACCCTCCATGGTCGCACGCAGGTCGTCTTCCGAGCAGCGTGGGTCGGTGTTGATGGCCCGCAACCCGCTGGCCAAGACTTCACCCAAGGCGGAATTTTGTTCCAGCTGTGTCACAACGTCCGGAGAGGGCACGCCGTTGCGGGTCACAGCAAGGACTTCGTCAAGCAACTTGGGAGGCACAATTTTTTGCGTTTTCAAACTGACGAATCGTTCGATCACGATCGCCAACGCCAGCACCGAACACGCAATGAGGGGCCATATCGTCCAACCTGCCGCTTGTATGATGGAAAACAAATGCTTACTCCACTCCAATGATGTGCTTGGCGATTATCACCCAGGCGCAGCGCGCTACGTACAGGTGCTGGGAGGGTTAACCTCAACCCGCGTGTGGAAGAGGTTGGCTTTGGTCATCCCCTGCGGATGGTGTGGTTGACGCTTCGGTCTTCAGCGCACTAACCGCATAGTTTCTACAATCTAAAGCTTTTGCCATCCAATGAGAGGAAATTATGGAACATACCCTGCCTGCCTTGCCCTACGCGATTGATGCACTTGCACCCGCCTACTCCAAAGAGACTTTGGAGTTTCACCACGGTAAGCACCATAACGCTTACGTCGTGAATCTGAACAATTTACAAAAGGGTACCGAGTTTGAGGCCATGTCGTTGGAGGAGATCATCAAGAAGTCCAGTGGCGGTATCTACAACAACTCGGCGCAGATCTGGAACCATACCTTTTTCTGGAACTGCATGAAGCCCAACGGTGGTGGTGAGCCCACGGGTGCGCTGTCTGCCGCAATCAACGCAAAATGGGGCAGTTACGCTGCATTCAAGGAGGCGTTTGTCAAATCTGCTGTCGGTAACTTTGGATCAGGCTGGACCTGGTTGGTCAAAAAGGCCGACGGCTCGGTGGATATTGTGAACATGGGAGCCGCTGGAACACCGCTCACGACGGCCGATAAGGCGTTGTTGACCGTTGACGTTTGGGAGCACGCCTACTACATCGACTATCGCAATATGCGTCCCAAGTTCGTTGAAACGTATCTTGATAAATTGGTCAATTGGTCGTTTGCGGAAGCCAATTTCGCATAAGCCCCGGATATCGCCATGCAAGGGTCAACTTCGTGTTGGCCCTTTTTCATGGATTGGTGCCTCAGCGCCCTCCATTAAACAGAACGCCAGAAATCTTGCTGCCCGCCTTGATGCCCTTCTTGGTAAACCAACCCTGATTCATCTCTAACACAAAACGCACTGGCGCCTTTGAGCAGTGTGAATCGAGGGATTGCGGTTTCATGTCTTCAAGGTTTACGATGGTTCCGTCGTCGGCAACAAAGGCAGCGGTAAGGGGCAGCAGTGTGTTCTTCATCCAGAAGCATTGTTTGGTCGGATTTTGAAAAACAAAGAGCATGCCTTCGTGTAGCGGCATATCTTTTCGAAACATCAGGCCGATAGCGTGCTGTTCAGGGCTGGTTGCCACCTGCGCGTCAATTTGAAACATCCCGATCGCCAATGCGGTGCGTTGCAGGTGAAGTTGGGGTTGCTCGTGAGAGGTTGGCTGCGCCCAGGTGCCGGACGACAACAAGGTTGCGGTAAGTAAGACGTACAACAACTTAAGCATTCCAAAATCCTCAAAATCAGTGATCCAGATCAAGTTCCATTGCGGTCGCGTGGTTCTTTTCCAGCCGCTCATGGTAATCGTAGAAATTGACAGACTTTCGTAATTTTTTCGGACTAGAATTCGGCCCACTTCCGCAAAGCACCTACTCAGGTCTTTCTCAGGTAAATCCGATTCCTACTACTCACGGAGACGTTTTTCCATGTACCAGCACATTAAAGTTCCCACCGAAGGCCAAAAGATTACGGTCAATGCCGACATGTCTTTGAATGTTCCCGATCAGCCTGTTATTCCTTTCATTGAAGGCGACGGAACTGGTTTTGACATCACGCCTGTCATGCTGAAGGTCGTTGACGCTGCCGTGGCCAAGGCCTATGGCGGCAAGAAGAAAATTCACTGGATGGAAGTGTATGCCGGTGAAAAGTCGACCAAGGTGTACGGGCCGGATGTCTGGCTTCCCGAAGAAACGCTGCAGGCGTTGCGTGAGTACGTGGTTTCCGTTAAAGGGCCACTGACAACGCCGGTGGGTGGTGGTATTAGGTCACTGAACGTGGCACTGCGCCAGGAACTAGATCTGTACGTTTGTTTGCGCCCGATTCAATATTTTGAAGGTGTCCCAAGCCCGGTCAAGGAGCCACACAAGACCAATATGGTGATCTTCCGTGAAAACTCTGAAGACATCTATGCTGGTATCGAGTTTGAAGCGGAAAGCGACAAGGCCAAGAAGCTCATCAAGTTCCTGCAGGAGGAAATGGGCGTCAAGAAGATTCGGTTCCCCAATACGTCGGGCATTGGTATCAAGCCCGTCTCACGCGAAGGCACCGAGCGTCTGGTGCGTAAGGCCATCCAGTACGCCATCGACAATGACAAACCCAGTGTGACCATCGTGCACAAGGGCAACATCATGAAGTACACCGAAGGCGGCTTCCGTGACTGGGCTTACGCATTGGCGCAAAAGGAGTTTGGCGCGGAACTTATCGACGGTGGCCCCTGGTGCAAGTTCAAAAATCCCAAATCAGGCAAGGAAATCGTTGTTAAGGACAGCATCGCAGACGCTTTCCTGCAACAGATTTTGTTGCGTCCAGCAGAATACAGCGTGATTGCCACGCTCAATTTGAACGGTGACTACATCTCGGATGCCTTGGCAGCGCAAGTGGGTGGTATTGGAATCGCCCCCGGGGCCAACCTGTCTGATTCGGTGGCCTGTTTTGAGGCAACACATGGAACAGCACCGAAGTATGCCGGCAAGGACTACGTAAATCCTGGCTCTGAAATTCTCTCTGCGGAAATGATGTTGCGCCACATGGGATGGTTTGAAGCAGCGGACCTGATCATTAGTTCCATGGAGAAATCCATCAAGAGCAAGAAGGTCACTTATGACTTTGCTCGTCTGATGGAGGGTGCGACGCAAGTAAGCTGCTCGGGATTCGGGCAAGTGATGATTTCCAATATGTAGTTGGTTGTTGCGGTCGTTCGGATCGCCGCCAACCATTGCTCAGCATGCCGCCCGGGCCGCAAGGCCTGAGGTGGTTTTTTTTAGCTTAACAACTTGAATGCGGTGCAATTGCCTCCAATTCGTTCAAGCGATGCACAGTGACGCGCTGATCGCTAGAATCAAATCCATGGCAACCCAAAATCCGATCAAACCGCCGCAACCCCCGCAAACTGTGCCTGACCGCGACGCGGGGGGCACCGTTGTGCTCGAGCGGCGCACACAGAAGGTGGCGCCGCCGCAGATGTACCAGGTGGTGATGCTCAACGATGACTACACCCCCATGGAATTTGTCGTGGTGGTGATACAGGAGTTTTTCGGCAAGGACATGGAGGCGGCCACGCAGATCATGCTGAAAATTCACCTCGATGGCAAAGGCGTATGCGGGGTGTACTCCAAGGACGTGGCGGCAACGAAGGTGGATCAAGTGCTGGAGGCTGCTCACAAAGCGGGTCATCCTCTCAAATGCATTAGTGAGCCTGTGGATTTTTAGAGTATTCATTTCAGTGAACCATCGATTAACGGGAAACGGTTTACAGTTAATCACCAACGTAAGGCTTAAGGATTCATCATGATTGCCCAAGAACTTGAAGTCAGTCTGCACATGGCGTTCGTCGAGGCGCGCCAGCAGCGTCACGAGTTCATTACCGTGGAGCATTTGCTGCTTGCCTTGTTGGATAACCCCAGCGCAGCCGAAGTGCTGCGTGCCTGCTCCGCCAATGTGGACGACCTGCGCAAATCACTTTCGAACTTCATTAAGGACAATACGCCCCAGGTTGCTGGTGCTGACGACGTTGATACGCAGCCTACGCTCGGTTTTCAGCGAGTCATCCAGCGCGCCATCATGCACGTGCAATCTACAGGCAGCGGCAAGAAGGAGGTCACCGGCGCCAACGTGCTGGTTGCGATTTTTGGCGAAAAGGATTCACACGCTGTCTATTACCTACACCAGCAGGGCGTGACGCGACTTGACGTGGTGAACTTCATTGCCCATGGCATCAAGAAGAACGATCCACCGGAATCGACGAAAGCCAACGAGAACCCCTCCGAGAGCGAAGAGGGTGGTAACGAGAAGAATGAGAAAGCTTCGCCACTTGAGCAGTACACCATCAACCTCAATCAGCTCTCGAAGGACGGCAAGATTGATCCATTGATTGGGCGCGAGTACGAAGTCGAGCGTGTGATCCAGATTTTGTGCCGCCGACGCAAGAACAACCCCTTGCTGGTTGGTGAAGCCGGTGTAGGCAAAACTGCGATCGCTGAAGGACTTGCGTGGCGCATCACCCAAAGTGACGTGCCGGAAATCCTCGCCGAGGCGGTTGTCTATTCGCTGGACATGGGTGCCTTGCTCGCTGGCACCAAGTACAGAGGGGATTTTGAGCAGCGCCTCAAAGGAGTTTTGAAGGCGCTTAAGGACAAGCCCAATGCGGTGTTATTCATTGACGAAATTCACACACTCATTGGCGCTGGCGCGGCCTCAGGCGGTACGCTTGATGCCTCCAACCTGCTGAAACCTGGCCTGAGTTCGGGCGCTCTAAAGTGCATCGGTGCAACCACATTCACCGAATACCGTGGAATTTTCGAGAAGGATGCGGCGTTGTCGCGCAGATTCCAAAAAGTGGATGTCGTCGAGCCAACGATCGATCAGACTGTCGATATTCTGAAAGGCCTTAAATCCCGCTTTGAAGAGCACCACAACGTGAAGTACGCTTTGGCGGCGCTGCAGGCTGCGGCCGAACTGAGCGCGAAGTACATCAATGATCGCCATTTGCCGGACAAGGCGATCGATGTGATCGATGAAGCGGGTGCTGCTCAGCGCATCCTGCCACCGAGCAAGCGCAAGAAAATCATTAGCAAAACCGAGGTGGAAGAAATTGTGGCCAAGATCGCCCGCATTCCTCCAGCCAATGTTTCCAATGACGACCGAGGCAAGCTCAAGACGCTGGAGCGCGACCTCAAAAATGTTGTATTCGGCCAGGACAAGGCCATTGATGTGTTGGCTTCGGCCGTGAAAATGGCGCGCTCGGGCCTTGGCAAGGGTGATAAGCCGATCGGCTCGTTCCTGTTCAGCGGACCCACTGGGGTCGGCAAGACCGAGGCTGCAAAGCAGTTGGCCTACATCATGGGCATTGAGCTGATTCGCTTTGACATGAGTGAGTACATGGAGCGTCACGCGGTGAGTCGACTGATCGGCGCGCCTCCCGGCTATGTGGGGTTCGATCAGGGTGGACTACTCACCGAAGCCATTACCAAGAAGCCGCACGCTGTTTTGTTGCTCGATGAAATCGAGAAGGCACATCCGGACATCTTCAACGTGTTGTTACAGGTGATGGACCACGGTTCGCTGACTGACAACAATGGGCGCAAGGCAGATTTCCGCAACATCATCATCATCATGACAACCAACGCGGGTGCCGAGACGATGAACAAGGCTTCCATCGGCTTCACCAATCCTCGTGAGTCCGGTGACGAGATGGCAGACATCAAACGCCTCTTTACACCGGAGTTCCGCAATCGCCTGGATGCATTGGTGAGCTTCAAGGCGCTTGATGAAAACGTTATTCTGCGCGTGGTGGACAAGTTTCTGCTACAACTTGAAACCCAGTTGGCCGACAAGAAAGTGGATGTCACTTTCACCGACAAGTTACGCAAACACCTCGGCAAGAAAGGGTTTGACCCGCTCATGGGTGCACGCCCTATGCAACGACTTATTCAGGACACCATCCGCCGCGCTTTGGCTGACGAGTTGCTGTTTGGCCGCCTGATTGATGGCGGGCGCCTGACGGTGGATCTGGACGATAAGGACGAGTCCAAGACGGAAGTGTTGCTCGATATCCAGCCATTGCCGGAGAAAAAGGGACGGGCCAAACCGGAAGAGGCGACCGCGGGCTAGCCGCGATAATCCCTGCTTGCCAAAGCAGGGACCTGAATGAAATTAGTCTTCTTATTTGCGTCAGCACTTGTGCTGGCGGGGTGCGCAACAGCGCCGCCGGAGGTTGCCAAGCCGACCGCTGTTGAGCCGGTTCCTTCGGTTGCGGCTCCCGCACCCGTCGTGGCCGCGCCACCCTTGCCGATAGTTGTGAAGGTTTTGCCACGCATCGGCCTTGCATTGGGAGGCGGCGCGGCGCGGGGCTTCGCACATGTCGGCGTCATTCAAGTTCTGGAAGAAGCAGGCATCCGGCCTGCCATGGTGACCGGAACTTCCGCGGGTAGCCTGGTGGCGTCCATCTATGCCAGTGGAAAATCGGGAACGCAGTTGCAGCGCGTTGCCGAGACTATGGAGGAGGCCGCCATCACCGACTGGACCCTCCCTCTGTTTAATCGTGGCATGCTGCGGGGCGACGCCCTGGCAAAGTACGTTAATGGTCAGGTGGGTGCGCGCCTGATTGAGAACATGCCACTGCCGCTGGGTATCTTGGCCACAGACTTGAAGACTGGGCAAAGCATGTTGTTCCAGCGGGGCGACACGGGAACGGCGGTGCGCGCTTCCAGCGCAGTCCCGGCCTTGTTCGAGCCAGTCAAGATATCCGGGCGTGAATATGTGGATGGTGGCTTGGTTTCACCCGTTCCCGTGCGCGCAGCGCGTCAGATGGGAGCCGATCTGGTCATTGCAGTCGATATTTCGAGCGCGCCGGAAGTAAATTTGTCGGGGTCGGCGCTCGACATTCTGATGCAGACTTTCACCATCATGAGCAAAAGCATCAACACACTGGAGTTGCGGGATGCCGATATCGTGGTGCGCCCGAATCTGCCCGGCGTGGGGAGTTCTGATTTTGGTGCCCGTAAGCGTTCAATCGAAGCCGGAAGGCAGGCGATGCTGCAAATGTTGCCGCAACTGCGGCTGGCGATAGCGGCCAAGACACGCTAAAAAAAAGGCCCCGTCTTGCGACGGGGCCTTGAAGGGATCCCTGAACCTGTAGGTTTCGAAAGGACCCGAGGAGACAACTGGTACGGCGGACTTTCTTGTCAAGCCCGACCGGATTGAAATGATTATCTCAGGGTTTTCCCTCGGTTGCTAGGGAGCGTGCTCCAAAGCAACGTCAGGATAACAATTAGCGCTTCTTGGCAGCTTGCTTCGTCGCGTTGGTGGCCGTAGCAGCAACAGCATTGAAGTTGGCTTCAGCAACTTCCGTGGCTTGCTTGACGGCTTTTTGCACCGATTCCAGCGCGTTGTTGGCAGCAGCGACAGTGCTCTTCATGACGGCGACGGCAGCTTCCGAACCTGCCGGAGCGTTCTTTGCGGCGTTGTCCACCAGGCCCATGAACTTCTTCTGCGCATCGGTGGCCTGACCTTCAAAAGCCTTGCCAAAATCAGCACCGGTGCCGGATGCGATGTCGTACAAATGACGGCTGTAGGCAGCGGCTTTTTCGGCGAGGGGCTGGAACAAGCCAGACTGCAGAGCCAACAATTCCTGTGCGTCCTTGACGCTCAAAATCGATTGTGTGTGGTTGGACGCCTCAGCCAGTGCTGCCTTGGATGCGGTCAGATTGAGTTCAACAATCTTCTCAACACCTTCGAAGGCTTTGGCTGTCAGGCCATACAGAGTTTCAATGTTCGCTTTGTGGGAAGCCATGAGTTGTTCGACGGTCAGCATAGTTCAATCTCCAGAGGTTAAGTAAAAGTGGTCTGCTTACTCAGCAACACTGGCTGTCTACCAGTTTATGTTGCAGTGCAGCATGAGGCGAATTATAGGGGGCTGCATTCCTTGTGCAAGTGATTTTTGCTGCAATGCAACAAATTAGTCAGGGTTTTCTAAATTTCCGTTTTTTCATTGGTTTGACATTACAGGGAAGTACCCGCGTCAGGCTGGCAAAATGGGGGAATGTCAGCAGCAAATACAATCAAACCCCAACCCGAACCTCGCAGCGCATACCGCGCATTCAGAACCATTGCGACCCGCTGGATGGACAACGACGCTTACGGGCACGTCAACAACGTCGTCTACTACAGTTGGTTTGATACAGCGGTCAATGCTTACTTGATCGAACATGGGGCTCTCGACATTCATAGCAGCGATACCATCGGTCTGGTAGTGGAAACCAGTTGCAACTATTTTGCGCCGTTGGCATTTCCTGAGCCGGTGCATGTGGGCATCCGTGTCGCCAAGCTGGGAAGCTCCAGCGTTCGATACGAGGTTGGGGTCTTCGGGTCTGAAGAAATGTCGGCGGCCAAGGGCCATTTTGTTCATGTCTACGTGGATGCCAGGACGCGACGACCCGTCCCGTTGCCCGCGCAACTCAAGTCTGTTTTAGAAAGCTTGCTATGAATTCTTCTGTAGTGGATTCGGCCATAGCGTCGCGCATGTCGGTGCGGGCATTTACGAACCAAGCAGTGCCCAAAGAAATGTTGGAGCATATTCTGTCGGTGTCCAGCAGGGCGCCATCGGGTACCAACTGCCAGCCGTGGAAGGTGTATGTGCTGCAAGGCCCGAGTCGCAATGCATTGGTCGAGCAAGTGTGCGCAGCGCATGACGCAATTCGGGCAGACCCGGCGTTGGCTGCACAGTATGCGGAAGAGTACGACTACTACCCGACGAAATGGGTGAGTCCCTATATTGACCGGCGGCGCGAGAATGGCTGGGGCCTGTATGGACTGTTGGGAATTGGCAAGGGTGACAAGGACAAGATGTATGCCCAGCATCAGGCCAATTTCCGGTTTTTCGATGCGCCCATCGGGTTGTTTTTTACGATTGACAGGGTCATGGGACGCGGATCTTTACTGGACTACGGCACATTTCTGCAGAACATCATGGTCTCTGCACGGGGCCATGGTTTACACACCTGTCCGCAGGCAGCATGGAACGGTTTTTCCAAAATCATCATGCCGCACATCGGTGCGGGCCCTGACGAAATGCTTGTGTGCGGCATGGCGCTCGGCTATGCGGATACGTCTGCCATCGTCAACACATTCCATACGCCACGCGTTCCGGTGCACGAATTCACCAGGTGGCTGGATTAGCTGGTTGCTCAGGCATACGCCATGATCATCACCAGCCTGCTGGACACCGACCTTTACAAATTCACCATGATGCAGGTGGTCCTGCATCAGTTCCCGGGAGCCCAGGTCGAGTACCGGTTCAAGTGCCGCAATGCCGGTATCGATCTGGCGTCACACGTCATGGAAATCCGTGAAGAGATCCGCTCCTTGTGCAGTCTGCATTTTCAGGATAGCGAACTTGCCTATCTGCGTTCCTTGCGGTTTATCAAGAGCGATTTTGTCGATTTTCTGGGTCTGTTTCGACTCAATGACAAGTACATCACAGTGACGCCAATGGCAAATGGCGAAATTGATATCGTCATCGTCGGTCCCTGGCTGCACACCATTTTGTTTGAGATTCCGGTGCTCGCCATCGTGAATGAAGTCTATTTTCGCAACACCCAGCGCGTGCCGGATTTTCTCGAAGGCCGTCGGCGTCTGGATCTCAAAATCAACCAACTGCGCAGCGAAGGGCTTGCAGAACTGAAGATCGCTGACTATGGGACACGTCGCCGTTTTTCGCGCGCCTGGCATGAAGAAGTCATTCGGGTGCTGTGTGCTCGCTTAGGAACACAGCACAGCCCGGGGGCAGGCAAAGGAACGCCCGGCCAGTTAGCGGGCACAAGCAACGTTTTGTTTGCAATGAAACTGGGACTCACGCCCCTGGGTACGATGGCCCATGAGTACCTGCAGGCGTCACAGGCCCTGGGGCCGCGATTGCGGGATAGCCAAACGTTTGCCTTCGAGTCCTGGGCGCGCGAGTACCGTGGCGATCTGGGCATTGCCCTTTCGGATGTGTATGGCATGAGTGCCTTCTTGCGGGACTACGACTTGTATTTCTGCAAGCTTTTCGATGGCGCGCGCCATGACAGCGGCGACCCGTTCGAGTGGGGCGAGCGTATGCTGGACCACTACATCCGCAATCGCGTGGACCCGCATACCAAGACCTTGATCTTCAGTGATGGGCTCACCGTGCCGAGGACGATCGCGTTGTACCAGCAGTTTCGGGGGCGCTGCCAATTGGCTTTTGGTATTGGTACCAACCTGACCAACGACCTGGGGTACGAAGCACTGCAAATCGTCATCAAGATGGTACGCTGCAATGGTCAGCCTGTCGCCAAGCTGTCCGATACGCCGTCGAAGAATATGTGCGAGGATGAGAAATACTTGGCCTACCTTCGCCAGGTCTTTGAGATTGCTCCAGCTCCTTGATTCATGCCTACAGATCGGGAAACGCCATGACTGCCTTTGCTTCCAAGCCCAAGGTGCTGTTGACACGCAGCATTTTTCCGGACGTTGTGGACCGCCTGTCAAAGCACTTTGACGTCGAAACGAACGCTGACGATACTTCCTGGAGTCGCGAAGAACTGGTGGCACGGCTGCAGGGCAAGGCAGGAGTCTTCACCACAGGCGTGGAGCGCATCGACGCAGCGCTCCTGGCCCAGTGCAGCGCGCTGAAAATCTGCGCCAATATGACTGTGGGCTACAACAACTTTGACCTGGACGCCATGAGCGCGGCTGGCGTGTTGGGAACCAACGCACCCGACGTATTGACCGAGACCACGGCCGACCTGGGATTTGCCTTGCTGATGGCCACGGCGCGTCGGGTGGCCGAGAGTGAGCACTTTCTGCGTGCGGGACTTTGGAAGCGCTGGAGTTACGACATGTTTTTGGGCGCCGAGGTGCACGGCAGCACGCTGGGCATCATCGGCATGGGTCGCATTGGCCAAGCCATTGCGCGCAGAGGTGCGTTGGGCTTTGGCATGCGTGTGCTGTACCACAACCGCTCGCGTCTTGATGCAGCGACCGAGGACCAGTACAACGCCCACTACGTGTCGAAAAGTGAACTCCTCCAGTCAGCCGACCATGTGATGCTGGTAATGCCCTATTCGGCGGCATCCCACCACACCATCGGTGCGGCAGAGCTTGCACTGATGAAGCCTACCGCCACCCTCATCAACATTGCACGCGGAGGTATTGTGGACGATGCAGCGTTGGCGCAGGCTTTGATGGACAAACGTATCGCCGCTGCGGGTCTGGATGTGTACGAGGGCGAGCCCGTGGTGCATCCCGAATTGCTCAAAGTTCCCAACGTGGTGTTGACCCCCCATATCGGCAGCGCCACCGCGGGTGCACGACGGGCGATGGCCAACCTTGCGGTGGACAACCTGATCGGGTATCTGGTGAGCGGCACGGCTATCACCCCACTCAATACCGTCAAGGGGTAGTTGAATCCTTACCATGAATGCTCCTGTTTTTGTAGCTGCTTGCGCTTTTCTGGCGCGCGCTAGAGGGTGTTTTTGTTGTTATTTTTCTGAGCGTACCCTGTGGGAATGAACGAATGGATGGCGCCAGCCCTGGTCGTGCTGATGGTGCTGAACCTTGCGATTGTCCTGTGGTTGGCACGTGCAAACACCGGTGCGACGACTGCGGTACAGCAGCAGGCGGCCTTGCAGGACCTGCGCGCGGTCGTGCAAGCCGGCAATGACCGCCTGGAACGTGAGCTGCGCCGCGAAATCGCCGAGTCGTCCAGGGGAGGGCGCCAGGAGGCAACGCAGAACCTTGCCAGTTTTCAGCAAACCCTGACCCAGCAAATCGCCGAAGCGACGCGCACCCAGAACACCCAGATGGATGCTTTTGGTCAGCAACTGTCGCTGTTGCAAAAGACGCTTTCCGACACACTCACGCTTCAACTCACCAGCCTGAGCGAGACCAACGCGCGGCGTATGGCGGAGGTGCGGCAGACGTTGGACGCCCAACTGGCGCAGTTGCAAGCCAGCAATGCCGCCAAGCTGGACGAAATGCGTGCAACCGTTGACGAAAAATTGCAGGCTACTTTGCAGGCACGGCTGGGCGAGAGCTTCAAGCAAGTGGCCGACCGGTTGGAGCAGGTCCACAAAGGACTGGGGGAAATGCAGACGCTGGCGCAGGGCGTGGGGGACCTCAAGCACCTCCTTACCAATGTGAAAACGCGCGGAATGTTTGGCGAGGCCCAACTTGCAAGCCTTTTGGAGCAGGTGTTTGCACCCGACCAGTACGCGGTGCAGGTAGCCACCCGTCCCGAAAGCAAGAATGTGGTCGACTTTGCCATCAAGCTTCCCGGCAGGTCGGACAGCGGAGCGCCGCTGTGGCTACCCATCGATGCGAAGTTTCCAAACGAAGACTACGAGCGCCTGCTCGATGCGCAGGGCAGGGCGGATGCCTCCGAGGCCGAAGCAGCTGGCAAGGCGCTGGAGGCACGCATCCGCCTGGAAGCGCGGTCCATTGCTGAGAAATACATCGAGCCCCCATATACGACCGACTTCGCCATTTTGTTCCTGCCTACCGAAGGCCTGTATGCCGAGGTGCTGCGTCGCCCTGGTTTGATGGAAGGGTTGCAGCGCGAGCACCGGATCACTTTGGCCGGCCCTACCACATTGCTGGCCATGCTCAGTTCGTTGCAAATGGGTTTCCGCACGCTGGCGCTGGAGAAGCGATCCAGCGAAGTCTGGCAGGTGCTAGGTGCAGTAAAGACCGAGTTCAATAAGTTCGGCGATGTCCTGGCCAAAGTGAAAGCACAGACCGAGACGGTGCTCAAAACACTGGATTCGGCGCAGACGCGCAGCCGCGCCATGAGCCGGGTCCTGAAAACTGTCGAAGCGTTGCCTGATGCTTCTGCCCAGACCCTGATCCCCGTGGATCAGGATTCTGATCCATCGGCGGACCCTGTTACATGACCGGTCCAGCGACAGCCTCGCTCATCCTGGCTCCAGGCTGGCGCGGCCTATGGCCACTGGCACAGTTAACTGTGGGTCATGTGTGCCTGCATGCCAGCATGGCCGCCATGCGCCTGGCCGCTCCTCTGTTCGCGCTCAAACAAGGCCAGAGCGCGCTGGCGGTGGGCGGCTTGCTGTCGCTGTTCGCGCTGACCCAGGTATTTCTTTCGATCCCGGCAGGGCGCTACGCCGACCGGCACGGCCTGCGCCGCCCCATGGGCTGGGCGGTTGTTGCAGCCAGCCTGGGCGCAGTTTTGACCGTCGTGGTCCCTGGAATGGTGACCCTGTGTCTTGCAGCTCTGTGCCTGGGGGGCGCAACAGGGGTGAGTTCGATTGCCCTGCAGCGCCACGTCGGCCGCATGGCACGCGACACCACCGAACTCAAACGTGCCTTCAGCTTGCTGTCCATTGGTCCTGCGCTCTCCAACTTCGTGGGCCCGGTGACAGCCGGTTTGCTGATTGACTATGCCAGTCGCCCTTTTGGCGGTTCGGCGGGCGATGCTTTTGGGTTTGGCGCGGCGTTTCTGTTGTGCGCCTTGCTTCCGCTGTGCGCCTGGCTTTGGGTTCGCAACGCAGCCGAATTGCCGGCATCCCCGCGCCCGGAGGGAAGCACCCTCGATCATGTGAAGGAGGTGCTTGGTGCCGCCCCCATGCAACGCCTCCTGGTGGTGAACTGGCTGCTGTCTTCATGCTGGGACGTGCATACCTTTGTCGTGCCGGTCTTGGGGCACGAGCGTGACTTCAGCGCCTCGGTGATCGGAACCATTCTGGGCGCATTCGCGGTGGCTGCGGTCGCAGTGCGCCTGGTGCTTCCCGCGCTGGCCGAGCGCCTGCGCGAATGGGTTGTCATCACGGCTGCCATGCTCGCCACCGCAGTGTTGTTCGCTGTGTACCCCTTCATGCAATCACCCTGGTCGATGGGTTTGTGTTCCGTGTTTCTGGGCATCGCGCTGGGTACGGTGCAGCCGATGGTGATGAGTACCCTGCACCAGATCACCCCCGACCACTTGCATGGTCAGGCCATAGCCGTGCGCCTGATGGCGATCAACCTGTCCAGCGTATTCATGCCCATGCTATTTGGGTCTGCCGGAGCTGTAGTCGGCGTATCGGTAGTGTTCTGGACGGTGGGTGCCATGGTTGGCGCTGGAGCGCGCCTGGCGTGGCGCCTGCGGCCCTGACGACTTACTCCACCTCCAGCGCGTAGAAGGCACGAATGGTTTCCCAGGCTTGCTGCGGGTCGTCGGTGAAAGTCAGAAGGTCCATATCCTGTGGGGAGACAACGCCTTCCTCTACCAGCACATCGAAGTTGATCAGGCGGCGCCAGTAGTCGATGCCAAACAGGATGATGGGAATGGGTGTTGCTTTCTGCGTCTGCACCAGCGTGATGATTTCAAACAGTTCGTCGAGAGTTCCAAAGCCACCTGGAAACGCCACCATGGCCTTGGCACGCATCATGAAATGCATCTTGCGCAGGGCAAAGTAGTGGAACTTGAAGCTCAGCGTCGGTGTGACAAAGGGATTGGCGCTTTGCTCATGCGGCAAAGTGATGTTGAGCCCCACGGTCGGCACGCCCATTTCGTGGGCGCCACGGTTGGCGGCTTCCATGATGCCGGGTCCGCCGCCGGTGCAGACGAAAATGCGGTCCTTCAGCGGCAGGCGCGCACTGTGACCGGCTACGAGGTGTGCAAACAGCCGTGCGTGCTCGTAGTGCACCGCGTTGCGGACATGGCGCTGGGCGACGGCAATACGTTCCTTGTCGCCCGAGGCTTGTGCCTCGGTCAATGCCAGTTCGGCGTCGTGTGGTGACAGAAAACGGGCGCTGCCAAAGACAACCACCGTATTTTCGACGCCCTGCTCGGACTGGTCCAGGTCGGGTTTGAGCATTTCCAGTTGCATGCGCGTGCCACGTGTCTCGCGGCGCATCAGAAACTCGGGGTCCGAGAACGCCAGTCGGTAGGCGTTGGGTTGCATGCGAATGCCGGCGTCGACATGGGCCTGGACGTCGGCCCAGACTTCTGCCAGCGTATGTTCGTTCAAGTTGTGCGGTTGGATCACGTGTTGCTCTCCGGGTTTATGAGCGGGTTGGGTTCTTGGCCTCAAGCCTACACGCAATTCATCATGAAAAAAGGCTCCTACAAGGAGCCGTTTGAAGTTGTTATTGTTGGCTTAGACGCGCTTGCGGTACTCGCCCGTGCGTGTGTCAATTTCGACCTTGTCACCCTGTGCCACAAAGATGGGAACGCCCACTTCAAAGCCGGTGGCAATCTTGGCGGGCTTCAAGACTTTGCCGGAAGTATCACCCTTGACAGCGGGTTCGGTCCAGGTGATTTCGCGCACGACGCTGGTGGGCAACTCTACCGAGATTGCCTTACCGTCGTAGAAAACCACTTCCAGCGCCATGCCGTCTTCGAGGTAGTTGAGCGTGTCGCCCATGTTTTCGGCCTCGACTTCATACTGGTTGTACTCGCTGTCCATGCAAACATACATCGGGTCGGCAAAGTACGAATAGGTGCAATCTTTCTTGTCCAGAATGACTTGATCCATCTTGTCATCCGCCTTGAAAACGACTTCGGTGCCGAAGTTGGCAATCAGGCTTTTGAGCTTCATGCGCACAGTTGCTGAGTTGCGCCCGCCGCGGCTGTATTCGGTTTTCAGGACGACCATCGGGTCTTTGCCGTGCATGATGACGTTGCCGGCGCGAATTTCTTGAGCGATTTTCATAGGAGTCAGAGACTGGTGTCGCAAATTGCGATGAGTAGGCCGCTGTCTGCGGCGAAGGCTATACGTGGCGCTTGGTTGGCAGCCAGTTCAGCAAAGCCTCAGATTTTACCTTTTTTCTCGACGAATTCGACCAGTTGGGTGGTCAGGTCATCCAATTGCACGAGGCGTTGTCGGCACATCAGCACGGTTTCCTGCCAATCGTCCCAAGTTTCCCACGGCAGCAAATACCTCTGTGTGGCGACGTCTGTTGCGTTCCACCAAAGGTGCGCCTGGCGTAGCGTTGGCCCCGCCGCCAACATATCGAGGAAGGCATTCAACTTCTCACGGTGCGCCCCGTCATCCTGCGGGTAAATCTGCCAGATGAAGGGCTTACCGGCCCATAGGGCGCGCACTACCGAGTCTTCGCCGCGTACGAAATTGAGATCGCAGGACCAAAGCAGGTGGTCGTAGTCGGTTTGCGGCAGTGCGGGGAGGTATGAAATTGATAGCGCTCCACGCTCATTCCATAAGGGTTCCAGGCCATTTTTGTACAAAACGGCCGTTTGCACAGCGCAAGTGGCGCGCCCGGTGGTTACCAATAGTCGCATTGGTGTCGACCCATCGGCCAACTGCTGCAGCAGCTGTGGCAGGGCAGGGGGCTCATAGCAAAAGAGCGAAATCAGGCGTTCTGAGGCCTTGCACTCAACGCCTTGTTGCTTCAACCAGCGGTCCGCGTCGAACTGAAATTGGCGCTTTTTCAGGTCGGATTCACGCAATAGCCCTCCGGTACCCCGGGTAAAGCCGGGGTAGAAGAAATGCTTGGCCCAGCCCTTGGCCGGACCATGCATGACCGGGGAAGTTAGCCCGTGGCAGCGCTCGGCATAGGCTTGGGCACTGAGGTATTCCAGATTGATCCAGACCGGCACTTTCGAATCAAATTGGCCTGCAGCACCCGTGGGACTTGCGTAAGCAGCTACAAATTCAGGAGCGATTTCACACCCAAAGCTCTCGACCCACACGTCAGCGCAACGCCGATGTTCGAGCTGTTGAGCGTCCTTGCTTTGCTCCCAGTGCAGTACCTCGATGCCATTTATGCCTTTGAGGTTGGCATTGGGCACCATCCACTGCAAAGCCGAGCCGTCATCCACCCACAGGCGAACCTGGTGCCCGCGCGCCGCCAAATCGGCGCTCAGGCGCCAGCACACACCGATGTCACCAAAATTGTCGATGACTCGACAAAAAATATCCCATAGCATGTTGCGATTGTCTAATGCCAGCTGACTGCACAATGAGCCCCATGAGTGATCTTCATCCCGACGAGTTGCTGCGTGAAGTTGCGGCATTGCCGCACTTGCCTGGCGTCTACCGTTACTTTGATGCGGACGGCCAATTGCTGTACGTCGGCAAGGCGATTAGCCTGAAAAAACGCGTGTCCAGTTATTTCCAGAAGAACCACGGTGGTACGCGCATTGGTCATATGGTGAGCAAAATTGTGCGGATGGAGACCACGGTGGTGCGCTCGGAAGCCGAAGCGTTGCTGCTTGAGAACAACCTGATCAAGACACTCAATCCCAAGTACAACATTCTGTTTCGGGACGACAAAAGCTATCCTTACCTCAAGATGTCCGGCGTGCGTTCTACCAGTGCCCACGTCGAATTGCCAGGGCCGACGAACTTCACACGGGTTTCGTACTACCGCGGCGCGGTCGAAAAGAAACATCGCTACTTTGGGCCGTACCCCAGCGCCTGGGCGGTCAAGGAAGCCATTCTGCTGATGCAAAAAGTGTTTCGACTGCGCACCTGCGAAGACCCGGTGTTCAGCAATCGCACCCGCCCGTGCCTGCTCTATCAAATCAAGCGGTGCTCGGCGCCTTGCGTTGGCCACATTTCGGTGCAGGATTACGCCAGCGATGTAGCGAATGCAGAAAAGTTCTTGCGCGGCGATGCGCAGGATGTCATGCGCACGCTGGAGCAACGCATGATGGCGCATGCCGAAAAACTTGAATTTGAGCAGGCGGCAGAGTTGCGCAACCAGGTGGCCGCGCTTTCCAGCGTCTTGCATCAACAGTCCATGGACAACGTGGAAGACCGCGACGTCGATATTCTCGCGGTGAAGGTTCAGGGGGGTAAAGCCTGTGTCAATCTGGCGATGGTGCGTGGCGGGCGCCACCTGGGCGACCGTCCCTATTTTCCGGTGCATGTGGACGCCGCTATCGGCTTTGCGGAAGATGACGTTTCCGGGGCTCCACTGGACACCGCTGTGGAAGTTGAAATTCTGGAAGCTTTTCTGGCGCAGCATTACCTGAACGTTCCCATGCCGGGAACCTTGATTCTGAGTGAGCGGGTAAGCAAGTCTTTGCTACTGGCTTTGACAGAGCAAACCGGGGTGAAGGTCAATGCGGTGCACCAACCCCGCGAGCAGCGGCGCGCCTGGCTGGACATGGCCCTGACCAACGCCGGCCTGCAACTGGCCCGTTTGTTGGCCGAAGAGGGGTCGCAGCGGGCCCGAACGCGTGCGCTGGCTGAGGCACTTGATTTGCCCCTGGAAAATCTGGACGACTTGTGTATTGAATGCTTCGATATCTCCCATACGGCAGGAGAGGCAACCCAGGCGTCGTGCGTGGTGTTCCAGAACCACGCCATGCAAAACGCACAATACCGCCGCTACAACATTGAAGGCATCACTCCCGGTGACGACTATGCGGCCATGCGGCAGGTGTTGTCTCGGCGCTATGCAAAGTTGGCCGACGTGCTGCGGGAAAGCAGGCTTTCGGGGGAAGTTCCTGCCGGTACTGGGCGCATGCCCGACCTCGTGCTGGTGGATGGCGGCAAGGGCCAAGTGGCGATGGCGCGTGAGGTTTTTGAAGCGTTGGAACTCGACCTGTCTTTGATTGTGGGTGTGGAAAAAGGCGAGGGGCGCAAGGTGGGGTTGGAGGAACTGGTATTCGCAGACGGACGCGACAAGGTGTATCTCGGCGCTGATTCGGCTGCACTGATGCTGGTCGCACAGATTCGTGACGAAGCGCACCGTTTCGCCATCACCGGTATGCGCGCCCAACGCGCCAAAGTGCGACTCGGTGGAGGTAAGCTGGAAGAGATTCCCGGGGTTGGCCCCAAGCGACGGGCCAAACTCTTGCAACGGTTCGGGGGCGTGCGCGGAGTTGGCCTGGCCAGTGCCGAAGACATCGCAACAGTGGATGGAATATCACGCGAGCTGGCCGAAGAAATCTACAGGGCGCTCCACTAGGCGTGCCACAATTGGGCATGTTTACGACCATCCCCACCATCATGACGTGGACGCGAATTTTCGCGATTCCGCTGATCGTGGGGGTGTTCTATTTGCCTGCATCGTGGGCAAGTCAGGTCGACAAGAACCTCATCGCTACCGTCATGTTCATTGTGTTTGCGCTTACGGACTGGCTTGACGGATATCTGGCGCGCAAACTCAATCAAATTTCATCGTTTGGCGCATTTCTGGACCCGGTAGCGGATAAATTTCTGGTGTGCGCTTGTGTTTTGATCCTGGTCCATTTGCAGCGTACCGATGTGTTTGTTGCGCTCATCATCATTGGTCGGGAGATCGCCATTTCTGCGTTGCGCGAATGGATGGCGCAAATCGGAGCGTCCAAGAGCGTTGCGGTCCACATGATTGGCAAGCTCAAGACCGTGGCGCAAATGGTCGCCATCCCGTTTCTGTTGTTCGATGGCGCGCTGTTGGGCTTGATTGACACCCATCTTTGGGGTACTTGGCTGATTTGGATTGCCGCAGTGTTGACCGTCTGGTCGATGGGGTATTACCTGCAAAAGGCGGTGCCTGAAATTCGGGCACGGGTGCAGTAAAAAAAGCGAATAGAATTCCCCACTTTGGTGAGCTACTGCGATCAGGGATACAGTCAGCCCACACGGAATGTTTAAAAGCAATTGAAATAATTCGATAAACGCTGCATCCAGAGCAAGGGGCCAAAATGAATAAGACAGAACTGATCGAGCACATTGCCAAACACGCTGACATTTCCAAGGCCGCTGCGACGCGCGCTCTGGAGTCCACCATCGGTGCAGTGAAAACCACCTTGAAGAAGGGTGGATCGGTTTCACTGGTAGGATTCGGCACCTTTGCAGTCGGGAAGCGTGCGGCGCGAACGGGTCGAAATCCCCGCACTGGCGCTGCGATTAAAATCAAGGCTGCAAAAGTTCCAAAGTTCCGTCCGGGCAAGGCATTGAAAGATGCATTGAACTGATAATCAGGTTGTTGAAGGTGGGGTGATTAGCTCAGTTGGTAGAGCGGCGCCCTTACAAGGCGTAGGTCGGCGGTTCGAGCCCGTCATCACCCACCACCCAAGCAAAGGCGAACATGTGTGTTCGCCTTTTTGTTTTTCATGGAGAGTTAGCGCATGTTCGATTTTGTTCGCAAGCACACCAAGTGGATGATGTTCCTGATGTTCTTGCTCATCATCCCGGCATTCGTATTGGTTGGCGTCGATGGCTTTCGACAAGTCAATGCGGGTGGCGATACTGTGGCGAAAGTGGGTAGCACCGGTATAACCCAGGGTGAATGGGACTTTGCCCACAAAAATGAGGTCGACCGGTTGCGTCAGTCCATGCCGAACCTGGATGCAAAAATGCTGGATTCGGCATCCGCCCGATATGCATCACTAGAGCGGATGGTTCGAGAAAAAGTCCTAGCCGAAGCGGTGTTGACGTCCAGAGTATCTACTTCGGACGCCCGTCTGGCGCGCGAATTGCAGCGTGACCAGACTATTGCCTCCCTACGCAAGCCAGATGGTAGCCTGGATCTTGAGCGTTACAAGCAACTGGCAGCAAGCCAGGGTTTGTCAACAGAGGGCTTTGAGGCCCGCGTTCGGCGTGACCTTTCCCTGCAGCAGGTGGAGAACGGCGTGCTGTCGACATCGTTTTCCCCCAAGGTGTTGGCGGAGACGGCATTGAATGCGTTTTTTGAGCGACGTGAGATTCAAGTCGCGCGCTTTAACGCTTCGGAATACGCCAGCAAGATCGCACCTACCGATGCTGAACTCGAAGCCTTTTACAGCGCCAACACTGCGCTATTCAAGGCGCCTGAGTCTGCTGACATCGAGTATCTGGTGCTCGACCTGGAATCGATAAAGAAAACCATTACGTTGAATGAGCAGGAGCTAAAGGCCTACTACGAGCAGAACGTGGCGAGTCTTAGCGGCAAAGAAGAGCGACGTGCAAGCCATGTTCTGATCACCGCACCCAAAACAGCGACTGATGCGGACCGCAAAAAGGCCAAAGAGCGTGCAGAAGCTTTGCTTGCTGATTTGCGCAAGGCACCTGATTCGTTTGCCGAGGTCGCACGCAAAAACTCCCAGGATCCAGGTTCGGCTCCCAATGGCGGTGACCTGGATTTCTTCGGACGTGGTGCAATGGTCAAACCATTCGAGGATGCGGCATTTGCGTTGAAAAAAGGTGAAATCAGTGCAGTAGTCGAGTCCGATTTTGGCTTTCACATCATCAGAGTCACGGATATCAAGACGCCAAAGCAGAAGACGTTCGAGGAACTTCGTGCCAGTATGGAATCCGAGCTAAAGACACAGCAGGCACAACGCAAGTTTGCGGAGGTCGCTGAGGCGTTTACCAACGGCGTGTATGAGCAATCTGACGGACTCAAGCCCGTTGCGGAAAAACTCAAACTGGAGTTGAAGATCGCGACCAATGTTCAACGCAAGGCAAGCCCAGCAATGACCGGGCCACTCGCCAATGCAAAGTTTCTGGAGGCTCTGTTCAGTGCGGATTCGATCGAGAAAAGACGAAATACGGAAGCCGTTGAATTAGGGTCAAACCAGCTGATTGCAGGTCGCATTACCCAGTACACCCCTGCACGGACAATTGCGTTACAGGAAGTGCGGACCGTTGTGCGCGACCGCCTGATTACGAGTCGGGCTGCTGAGATGGCCAAGAAAGACGGCGTCGACAAACTGGCGGCCTGGAAGAACGGCCCGGCGCCTACGTTACCTGCCCCTGCAACTATTTCGCGGGAGCAAGGACAGGACAAGAACATCCCTGCCGCGGTGCTGGATGCAGCGTTGCGTGCAGACCCTACAACTTTGCCAGTGTGGATTGGCGTCGACCTGGGTAGCCAAGGTTATGCCATCGCGCGGATAAACAAGATACTGCCCCGTGACAACGCGGCTGCCACCACCAATGCTGCGCAGGAGCATAAGCAGTACGCGCAATGGATCAGCGGTGCAGAAAACCAAGCCTACTATGCAGTGCTGAAAGATAGGTTCAAGGTCGAAATGAAAGTACAGCGCCCATCAGCTGCATCCCTGATTACCCAAGGTGCCGAGCAATAGCGAGCGTTTGATTGCAAACGTTCGCTATAATCCCTGCTTCGCGGTGGCTGTAGCTCAGTTGGTAGAGTCCAGGATTGTGATTCCTGTTGTCGTGGGTTCGAGCCCCATCAGCCACCCCAACTCTCCTTTTTTTCGTGTAAGTCGTTGATTTCCTTGTAAATCAATGACTTAGGACCAGGGATAAACTCTGGTTGTTACACAGCCTGTTACACAAATCAGTGATACAGGCAACATGAAACAATTCTCCAAATGCCTTTACGTTCGTAGCGACTGCGCGACCATTTACTACCGTCGTCGCATCCCCCAGACCATTCGAGAGGCATATCCTCAAGAGCAAGAGGCAGTCAACGAGTGCCTGCACACGTCCGACAGGCGACTTGCTGTGGAATTGCGAGACGCTATCAATGTTCGTGTAAGCGCTTGATTCTCCCTCCGGGTTGTGACGTCTCAGAGGGCGTTTTGTCTTTGAAGGGGTTTTACTACGCTGTTGGCCCAAGAATTGCCAGAAAGGTAGCATTGGCGTGGGTTAGCGACCGATTGAGGCGTGCCCATAGACGATTTTTGGACCCATTTCGTGGGGTGAAAAGTGCGTGAGCGACTCACGCTATCGAATGTTTCACTGTCTGTTATCGCTCTTTTTAGAACGCTTATGAAAGACAAATGCTCTCATAGGAGCGCTTGTTGAAAATATTGTGCCAATAAGCTACAATTACTCTAATTTGGACGCTTGTGAACTTCAAGCGTTCTTATGAGGAGTCTTCCTTGGCCATCACCACAAATCTAGCTGTAGACCGAGCTCTCAAAGCGTTGGGCCGGAACATCGAGCTCGCCCGACGGCGACGCGGTCTTTCCCAAGCCGATTTGGCGTCTCGCATGAGCGTCTCGGTTAGCACGGTGCGTCGACTGGAGGACGGTCATCCTGGAACAGCACTCACCTACTTGGCCAGCGCGCTGCAGGTTTTTGGTGATTTGGAAAAGCTGAACCTCCTTTTGGATACACCGACCGACTCCGTCGGGCTTGCGCTGATGGACGCAGAACTCCCTTCTCGCGTTTACAGCAAGCGTCGTAAGACACCCAAAGCATTTTGAAGGCCTATTCGCAATATGGCGACTAAAGCAAGTGCCTCGGCACTAAACATGAAAACGGAATTGGATGCGTGTCTGGGAAAGGCCGGCACACCCGTGGGTAGACTCGTTTTTGTGCGAAACGGACCTCGAGTATTCACGCAGTTCGCCTACTTCCAGGATTGGCTCGACCACGCGGACACGTTCAACGTATCTCCGGACCTCTCGGCTACGCCGGGCTACCAAACCCGCAAGCCTGCGACGAAGGAAGACTCGGTTTTCTTTCTTGCACTCGGAGACACCGAGCCAGACGCGTGGGGTCGTCGTGTCATCGCTCGCACGCATGCCAAGCGCCGCGAGGACAACCCGACGCTGGGTGCCTTGACCGAGCTCGACTATCTTTGCGCAGTCGATGATTTCAGCCGCATGGGTGCGCTGCGCTTGCGTAATTCTGAAGGTGCGTACCTAGAGTCCGTACCTGCTGACAGGCGAGCCACGCCGCCAATGCTCGAGCTCGAGAAAATGCTCTCATCTTCTCGAGCAGTCGAACTGGGCAAGGAAACCGCCCAGGATTTGGCCTATCTGCGAGGCAAAGGTACCTCTCTTGGAGGAATGCGCCCGAAATGCAGCATCCTGGACGAGGAGGGCTACCTGGCATTGGGTAAGTTCCCGAGCATCAAGGACGAACGTAATGTGACCCGTGCGGAGGTGCTGGCGCTCAAGTTGGCGGACATGGCGGGTATCAACTCCGCGAAGGCCCATGTGTCGGTGGTTCAAGGCACTCCCGTGGCGGTCATCCGGCGATTTGACCGCACCCCCGACGACGCACGGATTCCGTACATGTCAGGCGCCACGTTACTTCAAACGAATCGACAGGAGGACCACGCCTACACCGAGGTACTCGCGGTGATGAAAGGGGTCTGTTCGAACTACGTCGACGATGCCCGAGAATTGTGGCAACGTCAGGTGTTCAACCACCTCATCACCAATGTCGACGACCACCTCCAAAACATTGGCTTCCTCTATGTGGGCAGCAACCAGTGGCAACTCTCGCCTGCGTTCGACGTCAACCCAATGCCAGACAAGGACCGCGAGTCCAAAACCTGGCTGAGTGAAGATACCGGCCCCATTACAAGCATGCCTCAATTGCTGGGGCAAGCCTCCCAGTTCGCGTTGACCAGTGAGCAAGCGTTGGCAATCGTGCGCGAACTGGTGGTGGCAGTTTTGCAATGGCGCGCGGTAGGTCAGTCTGCGGACGTTGGCATGACGATGCAAGAGCTCAACGAGTTTGCGCCGGCGTTCGAGCATTCAAGCTTGGTAGAGGCCAAGAAATTGGCTGGCCTCTAGGACCGGTGCCACACTTGCCAATGCGCGGCCGGCGCGTCTTTCCCGGCTCTGTTACATCCCTTGGGCCAACAGCGTAGTAAAACCCGGTTGAAGTGCCTGAGCCAGAGAGCTGCCATCGACCGGTCTACCTAATTCCTACCAATGTGCTCGTCGCATACCCGCCTGACTTCAGACCCCTTGCCGTTTTCGTCACAAGACAGGACAAATCTGCCCCGGATGCCGCCAGTTGTGACAAATGGCTTGAGTAGCAGCGCGGGGAACTGGATCGTGGTTCCATCGGTGCATTTCGCAATGACCTTATTCACGCTGCCTCGGTAGTACTGAAGGTACTCCTGCGCGGAAAGGTTGATGCTGAATTCAAAGTGGTTCATCTAGGGCGCTAGGTGAAGTTCAAGTCCATCTCATCCGGCATATCGCCCAAGGCCGCGTCAATACCCGCCAAAGCTTCCAGCGACCCCATAGGGATATCGATGTCCCCCTTTGACGAAACATCAAACTCACGCGGATTGATCCGAATGCTCCTGGCTCCGTATATCTTGCTGGCTTGCTCACTGAAGTGCCGCACACGGACGGTACCCATATCGGCAAGGCTTCCCACATTCACTTGGACTTTATTCGTCGTGGTCATTTCTTATCCTTTCCACATCGGCCAGAAAATCAGCCGCCATTGTTTCAACGTCGATAAATTTATATCGCGTTTCTACATCCCTGATGTGCTTATGGTCGCCTTTGCCACTTTCGTTGTCGTAACCCGCAATGCGCCCGTCCGGCTCGCCACAAAACAGGCTGTACTTCAGCCCATGAGGCCGTTCTGGGGTAGAGCCCTTCCATTGCGTGTTCACATCCTCCCAGCGCCTCTATGCACGTGACGGATTGAGTCTTCTCTGTGTCAGTTGGGCAAGCAACCAGGCCCCAGAAGTTGGGTTCAAATTTCAGGGTGAGTGAAATCACTGGAAGAATCGAAACGCGTTTCGGCCGGACGCTTTTGCGCTGTACATCGCCGAGTCGGCCTGACGCAGCACTTCCTGCTGGCTCGCTTCGCCATTTCCAAACAGTGCAATTCCAACGCTTGCACCGCAGCAGTGCTGAAACATGGCATCGGTCTGTGCAGCCGGGTTGACCGGAAGAAAGAAAGGTTCCGACAGCGAGAGTCGAACCTTCTCGGCTACCAGTTCAGCCTGACTTTTTGCTCTTTCCTTATCATTGCTGAGGTCTGCAAGCATCAGTACAAACTCATCACCACCGAAGCGTCCGACCGCATCCATATCGCGTGTGCCGCGCTTGAGCCGCAGGGCCACCTCGATCAATAGCAGATCTCCTATTTCATGGCCATACTTGTCATTCAGCGGCTTAAAGTTGTCGAGGTCCAGGAAGATCACTGCCCCGTACTGACCAGTGCGATTGGTCGCAGAAATGGCTTGCCCCAGTCTGTCAAGCCAAAGTCGCCGATTTGCGAGCTTGGTTAAAGGATCATAGAAAGCCAATTGCTCCAGCCGGTCCTCCATTTCCTCCTGGTTGGTAATGTCACGCACGATGCTGATTGCAGTATCTTGGGTGGAGCTGGCCACTCGTGCCTCAAACCACCGATCCTTCCCCTCTACGTCCAAAGAGTACTTCAGTTCTTGGACTGTTCGTGTATCCAGCGCCTTGCCAATGGCATCGAGAAATCTATCGGCCAACGATGAAGGCAATACATGCCTTACGGTTTGACCAATCAGATCGTTGGGCGGAGCAAAGAGATGTGCACTTTCAGCGGTCTCAACAGCAAGGTAGGTGCCGTCTCTGTGATTGGCAAGAATAAGGTCTGGGATGGCACTGATCAGGGCACGATTCTCGTCTAGCGCCCTGCGAAGTTCGACATCCGCCAACTTGCGCTCGGTAATGTCGGTGTTGGTGCCCACCAGTCGCAAAGCTCTGCCGTAGGCATCGCGTGAAACTACCATCCCTCGGCCCTGAATCCATCGATAGGTTCCATCCTTGGCCTGCATCCGAAAGTCCACCGTCGCAGAAGCAGTCACCCGATCAATATGCTCGTCAAGGGCCTTCTTCACCGTGGGCATGTCCTCTGGATGAACCCGCTTGACCCACTCTTCAGAGTTTCCCTGGATTTCATCATCCGTATGTCCAAGCATTTCCTTCCAACGCCTCGAAAAAGTAGCTTGGCCGCTCTGGATATTCCAGTCCCAAACTCCGTCTCCCGAGCCTTCAAGAGCAAACTTCCAGCGCTCTTCGCTCTCCGCCATAGCCCGGGACATTTCAACGCGGGACGTAATGTCAGCGAGGATGACGCGAACCTCCTCGATGTCGTCAAGCCCCATTACTTTCGAAGCGGACAAATGGATCCACTTTTCCCGATCAGCCTGACCAGCCAGACGCACATCACATGACTGCGGCTCCTGGGTCGCAAGAAGTCTCTTGAGCAAAGAGAAGAACTTGGGTGCGTCATCCCTATGGACAAAGCGAGACAAGGAGAGGTTGAGCAGGTCAGGTTTTTGCATGCCAAGTATTGATGCCGCCGCTAGATTGGCTTGCCAGATAAGCCCCTTGCGGCTGATCGTGCAATACCCTATCGGAGCCTCTTCGTACAGAGCGATGTACTTGATGCGCGCATTGTCAATTGCTAGCTGCGTCTTGCGCAACTCATCGTTCTGCATCTCCAGCTCAACCTGGTGAATGTGAAGACTCTCTTCCACCTCTGCGTACTTGGTCACGTCTGTCACGGTCATCAGATGGCAATTGACGCCATCGTCTGTGGTGATGGGCACCGTTGCCTGCCTCACCGTCAATGGAGACCCATCGCTTCGCCGCGCCATCCACTCCGCCTCACCGGTTGCGACAGTGGGGCCATCTGGAGTTGCCGCCAGGAGACATTGCCAATCATCCCTGGGAAAAATCACCCCAACTGCCTTTCCGGTCAGTTCCCCGCTGGTGTGTCCAAACAGGGCGCAAAAAGCTGGATTTACATCACTGAATGCTCCATTCGGGTCAAGCACGGCCATGCATACAGGGACCAGACAAAATGTCTGATCAAAGCGCAACACCGATGGGTTTGCCCACAAATTCTTCACATCCGAGTCCTCCCCTTCCACACTATTTTTCTGTGACACTGCTGCGAATACGACAGCACAGTAGTCAATCGCTGACGCTTTGCAATGTTCCGATGGGCGGCGAAAAATTGTTTCTCAACGTCATCAACACTCTCCAACGCCTTCAATTGAGAAACAGCATCGGAAAATCCGCGCGATTTTTTTCGCCAATAATGCCCCAAAACTTAATAGCCCTGCCCGGACAGGCTATGTAAAAGTACCTAGCATGGGGCTCTAAATTGGAAGCGCTCGTTGCGTAGCAAGGCGGCTTGGCCCGATGCGGAAAAAATGAAGTAATCAAGGTGCGACTTCGAGCCAACTTGGAGGTAAGAAATATTGACACGTCTTTATGCGTTACATTACGCAGCGTTGCGCGGTTAAAGCTCACACAATAAGAACTGGCCGGGCCAAGCAATAGGAGCGAATCATCCATGGCGGAAAAAATCTACGTGGCCGGCCACCGTGGCATGGTCGGAAGTGCCATTGTGCGCACACTCATTGGCCAGGGCGTTGCGCCTGAATCAATAGTCCAGCGCACCCATGCGCAGCTGGACCTGTGCGACCAGGGGGCCGTCAATGCCTTCTTCGCGCAAGAAAAGCCTACCCAGGTCTACATGGCAGCGGCCAAAGTGGGCGGCATTCATGCCAACAACACCTACCCGGCTGACTTCATTTACGACAACCTCATGGTGCAGGCCAACGTCATCCAGGCGGCCCATGCCCATGGCGTGCAAAAACTGCTGTTCCTGGGCAGCAGCTGCATCTACCCGCGCCTGGCACCCCAACCCATGGCCGAAGATGCACTCATTACCGGCACCCTGGAGCCCACCAACGAACCCTATGCCATTGCCAAGATTGCCGGCATCAAACTCTGCGAAAGCTACAACCGCCAGCATGGGCGCGACTACCGCAGCGTCATGCCCACCAACCTCTATGGCCCCGGCGACAACTACCACCCCGAAAACAGCCACGTCATCCCGGCGTTGATCCGTCGCTTTCACGAAGCCAAGGCGTCTGGCGCACCCGAAGTTGCCATCTGGGGCACCGGCACACCCAAGCGGGAGTTCCTTTACGTGGACGACATGGCCGCCGCCAGCGTGTTCGTCATGAACCTGCCTCTGCCCACCTACCAGGCGTACACCACCCCCATGTGCAGCCACATCAATGTCGGCTACGGCAGCGATATCACCATTGGCGAAGTAGCAAGGTCGGTGGGTCAGGCCGTGGGGTACCAGGGGAACATCACCTTCGATGCCACCAAACCCGACGGCGCCCCGCGCAAATGGATGGACAGCAGCAAACTCAATACCCTGGGCTGGAGCCCAAAGTTCAACTTGCAGCAGGGCCTTGCCATTGCGTATGCCGACTTTGTGAAGGGAAAGGCAGTATGACCGCCACGCAGGGTACCTCCTCCCCCAAAGTCGCCCTCATCACCGGCATCACCGGCCAAGATGGCTCATACCTGGCCGAACTGCTGCTTGAAAAAGGCTACATCGTTCACGGCATCAAGCGCCGCTCCAGTTCATTCAACACAGTGCGTGTGGACCACATCTACCAAGACCCGCACATTGACAATGCACGCTTCAAGCTGCATTTTGGCGACCTCACTGACACCAGCAACCTCACCCGCATCATCCAGCAGGTGCAACCCGACGAAATCTACAATCTGGGCGCCCAAAGCCATGTGGCTGTCAGCTTTGAAAGCCCTGAATACACCGCAGACGTAGACGGCATGGGTGCCCTGCGCATTCTCGAAGCCATCCGCATCCTGGGGTTTGAGAAGAAGACACGCTTTTACCAGGCCAGTACCAGCGAGCTGTATGGCCTGGTGCAGGAAATCCCGCAAAAGGAAACCACACCGTTTTACCCCCGCAGCCCCTACGCCGTGGCCAAGATGTATGCGTACTGGATTACGGTGAACTACCGCGAAGCCTACGGCATCTATGCCTGCAATGGCATTCTGTTCAACCACGAAAGCCCGCGCCGAGGTGAAACCTTTGTCACCCGCAAAATCACCCGCGGCATGGCCAACATTGCCCAGGGCCTGGAACAGTGCCTGTACATGGGCAACATGGACGCCCTGCGCGACTGGGGCCACGCCAAAGACTACGTGCGCATGCAGTGGATGATGCTGCAACAAGACAAGCCACAAGACTTTGTCATCGCCACCGGCGTGCAGTACAGCGTGCGCGACTTCATCACCTGGACTGCCAATGCACTGGGCGTTGCCATAGCGTTTGAAGGCCAGGGCGTGGACGAAGTGGCCAAAGTGGCCACCATTACCGGCAACAACGCACCGGCGCTGAAGGTGGGTGACACCATTGTCAAGATAGACCCCCGCTACTTCCGGCCGACCGAAGTGGAAACCCTGCTAGGCGACCCCTCCAAGGCCAAGCAAGACCTGGGCTGGATTCCCGAAATCACCGCGCAAGACATGTGCAAAGAAATGGTTGCCAATGACCTGACACAGGCCAAGCAACACGCCCTGCTGAAGAAGCATGGCTACGAGGTGAACGTCAGCGTGGAATAGGTGCACAAATGTCCAATATGCATGGGTAATTTGGACTAATCGTTAACAAATCGAACCTCGCCATACAGGCCTCAGCCCTGGAATTGCCATTCCGAGGTCGCAGATGGGCTAAACCGACACAAGCGCGGCCCGTCGCCACGGAAGACTCCCAAATTGCCGGCATTGGCATGGCGGCTGCGCTCACGCTGGCCACGCGCAACACCAAAGACTTTGACAACATTACGGGCCTCGCCCTGGTGAGTCCCTGGCAAGCGCCGTCTACCCTGTGAATTGCGCACCAGCACTACAACGCTGCCACAGCAGCAGCCGTTAGGCATCATTTATGCCCCCAGCGCCCGTACTACTACACCCCCCCACCGTTGCGCCCACCCCGTCCAGAGCAGTTTCCCCCAGTCCAATACGGCAAGCAGCGCAGTGTTTGGAGGTGGTGGATATCAGTGTTTACCGTTAAATTATTTGGAGTTACAATTAAAGTGTGTTGGCCACCATTGAAACACCCATCTTCCAGCGTATGTCTCAAGGTGTTTGGAGCGAGCCTGAGCGGGAAGCGTTTATCACCTTCATCAGCGAAAACCCGCTTGCAGGTGACGTTATCCCCGGCGCCGGCAATTTGCGCAAGGTCCGTTGGAAGCGCGATGGCATGGGCAAAAGTGGCGGTGCGCGGGTGATCTATTACCTGCGGCTTGCCAGCGGCGAGGTGGTGCTGGTTGCTGTGTACGCCAAGGCCAAGTTTGACAATATGCCGGTCGAAGTTTTGAAGTCATGGAAGGAGGCCTACGATGCCTAAAGTCAAAATGGACGATGAGATGGCGGCCTTTGCCGCCGATGTGCGCGAATCCATTGCGCAAGCCAAACGGGGAGAATCTGCGCGTGTTCACACGCCCTCCGCCATAGCCGCCTACAAGGCGCGTGGCCGACCTGTGGGCAGTACCAAAGACGATGCCAAGCAAGCAGTTACGGTGCGTTACAGCCCCGATGTGCTTGCGGCCTTCCGTGCGACCGGTGCCGGCTGGCAAACTCGTATGAATGATGCCTTGAAAGAGTGGCTGCAAACACACTCGCCCGTGTGATCTTGAAAGTGGCGCAGTTACAGGCGCCGCCACCGCTTTTCACGGGCAGTTAGTTCTATGCATCATTTATGCCCCCAGCCCCCGTACTACTACACCCCCCACCGTTGCGCCCACCCCATCCAGAGCAGTTTCCCCCAGTCCAATACGGCCCTTCCCCGGCACCATCCGCTAAAGTCCGCCTCTTGCAGTTAGAAAGTTCCCGTAAAACTGGGAACGCACCGGCAACAATCAGAATGCCAAAGAAAAGTCAGCGAAGAACATCTGCCGGATGCGGTTGTTCAGGCTGTTCATTCATATAACCCTTTCCATCCTTCACACCCTTTCTGCCGATGATCTGCCAGGCGGTGCGCTGGTCGACCAGGCGGGCCAGGAACTCAAGCTCGTCATCGGTGTGGTTGATTGCCTTGGCAGGCGTCAGCAGGCGCCCGTTCTTGGACTCCGCTTCACCCCAAAATGACTGATGGTAGCTCGATACGCTCAGCGCCAAATCCCGTCCGGCGCGCTTCTCTACTTCACCGTAGCAGTTGCAAAAATAGGTGCGCTGGTTTTGATTGGAGAAGACCTCGGTGTAAACGCCGGTGCCTCTAATGCCAGCGGTGAGCGTGGGGGTGACGATCTGGCGCCTGGAGCCCTTGCCCTAGACGCTAGTAGTCCGTTTCACCAAAACGCTTATATGAAGTCGTGCCTTTTCCCGTCTGGCGTTGTTGTTCGTCGTTGCCATAGCTACGGTTATGTCGCCTCCTCACGCCTAGCCAGCCTGAAAAATCCATCGATTTCATTTCGTAACCTTTTTGATGAAACGGACTACTAGCAACCGCGCCTGCGATCAAGCGAAGCACGCTCACCTGGTTGATGGAACTCCCACGCTCCACCGCCAGTCGCGAGTTCTGGCGGACCAGGAAAGACGAATTGCCGATGACAAAAATCAGGTTCGCGCCGGGACCGGTCTCGATCCAGTCGCCGCTAACGATCGACTCCCGCGGCAGCAGGCGCCGGCGTCAGCTTTTTCGTCGCGTGTGATTCATTGCCGTTGCCGGCAAATAACATATTTGTTATTATCGCGATCAATGGACTACACGATAAGTTACTACAGCGAGGCGGTGCAGGAGCAGATCCTTAGTTTGCCAGACACGCTCGCTGCGCGCTACGTCGTGTTGACGCGCCGCATGGTCGCACTGGGTCCCAATTTGGGGGAACCGCACACCAAGGCGTTTGGTGAAGGTTTGTTCGAGATGCGGCTCAAAGGTGCAGAAGGCATTGCACTGTCTTCTTCTGCACGCTGGTAGGGCGGCGCGTCGTCATGCTGCATAGCTTTGTCAAGAAGTCAGGCCGCACCCCGTTACGTGAACGCGAGATTGCCCAAACCCGAATGAAGGAACTCAAACATGCAAACACATGAACAGTTGATTGAAAAGCTGATGCATCGCCCAGGCGTCCAAGCCGAGGTGTTGCGGATCGAACGCCACGAGGGGGTACTTCTGGACGCGCTGCTCAAAGCTCGCCAGGAAGCCGGGCTGACGCAGGCGCAAGTGGCACAGCGCATGGGGACACAGGCACCCGCCGTAGCCAGAATGGAACGCGCATTGGCGACCGGCAAACACTCCCCCTCCATCGCAACGCTACGCAAGTACATCAAGGCTTGTGGCAAGAGGCTGGTCTTGGAAATTGCGTAAGCTGCGTTGCCAACCTGCAGCGCAAGTGCTACTTTTGCCACCTAGCCCATGCGTAGCCTGCGTAGGAGGCTCCTAAAAGTATAGCGATCGCAGCGTGCCGCACACCAGTCTGAAGGCAAAACTGCTGCGCAACCTGGGGGCCAACGCCTCCGGGCAGGGCATCACCGTCCTCGTTTGCCTGGACCTGAGCAACTCCCCCCCACCGTTGCAACTGAGTCACGCCCCCTAATTTGTCGAACCGGAAAACCTCCCACCCCCAGCCCCATCCGCTCAAACCCGCCCCTTGCAGGTAGAAAGTGCTCGTAAAACAGAGCGCGCACCGGCAAAACACAAGGGAGTTCTGTCACATGCGGATATGCGTTTCGGGCGTTGGCTATGTCGGGTTATCCAACGCAGTACTACTGGCCCAGCACCACGACGTGGTGGCCATCGACATCGTGCCCGCCAGGGTGGATAAGCTCAATGCCCGCCAAAGCCCCAT
Source organism: Rhodoferax sp. (assembly GCA_020048895.1). Lineage (GTDB taxonomy): Bacteria > Pseudomonadota > Gammaproteobacteria > Burkholderiales > Burkholderiaceae_C > Allorhodoferax. The sequence continues at coordinate 59,402 of JAIFLV010000017.1, forward strand.
AGAAGACGCCG
>JAIFLV010000164.1 GCA_020048895.1 Rhodoferax sp.
CGAGGTTCTGCCCGAGCCAGTTGAAAACGGTCTCCCGCACACGGTCAGGCGTTGGCCGCAGACCTGGCCGATCGGCCACCCTGAGCCTGATGCGTTTCCAGTGCCCGCCAATGATGCGGATTTCGTGGGTTTGTGCGCTGTGCCGTCGAGCGAACCGGGGTGTCGAGCGCGTCGAAGAGGTGGGTTTGGTCGTCATGCACACAGCTTACCGCATGTGAAGAACCACTGGTTCCGAACATCTGCTTACAACTACCGCAACTCTCTTACCAGGCACTTCAGCAAAACTTAAGTTGTTGCGCATACCATGAATCTGTGCTTTGTAGACACACCCATTCACCAAGGAGAGACGTATGTATCGAGTTCGATTTCTGTTCACGGGGCTGGCACTGGTTGCCACCGTAGCCTCGGCACAGACCACAGTGGGGCAACCCGGCCGGTTGCTGGCATCCAACTGCTTTCAATGCCATGGCACCAATGGAAAAGGGCCGGGCTTTGACTCGCTGGCGGGCAAATCATCCAGCGAAATTTACAAGGAACTGAAGGAGTTTCAGTCGGGCAAGGAAGGCAATGGAATCATGGCCCGCCATGCCATGGGCTACACCGACGCTCAGATGCAACTCATCGCCAACTGGTTCGCCAGCCAAAAATAGGCCCAATCCCCTTACAAGAATCTGGAGTACCCCATGGAAAGAAGAAATTTTCTAAGTGCCGCAAGCGCCGGTTTTGCCGCAAGTCTTTTGGCCGCTTGTGGCGGTGGTGATCCCACCACCAGTGATGCCAGCCCGGTCGTTGACCGCAGTCGCAAGCCACAGCCGGTCGTCACCAACAATACCGTGAAAGCACGCGTCATTGTGATTGGCGGCGGCATGGGCGGTGCCACCGTCGCCAAGTACTTGCGATTGTGGGGCGATGCCATCAGCGTCACGCTGATTGAGCGCATGCCCACCTACACTTCCAACATCATGAGCAGCATGGTCCTGAGTGGCCAGCGCAGCATGAGCAGCCTGACCTATCGCTACGACACCTTGCGCACCAAATACGGCATCAATACCGTTTTTGGCGAAGTGGTCGCGGTGGACCCTGTGGGCGTCAAAGTGACCATGGCAGACGGAACAGTGCTGGCAGCCGACCGCATTGTGATGGCGCCCGGCATCAGTTTTGATGCTGTTCCCGGGCTCGGAAACTCTGACAAGATGCCGCACGCGTGGCAGGCTGGGCCACAGACGACTCTGCTCGCCAATCAACTCAAGGCGATGACCGCTGGGTTGAACCACAACGTGGTGCTGACAATTCCAAAAACTCCTTACCGCTGCCCCCCTGGACCGTATGAGCGCGCTTGCCTCATCGCCGACTGGTTGCGCGTCAACAAGCCTGGTTCGAAGTTGATCGTTTTGGACGCCAACGGTGACTATGTGACTGAAAAAGACAACTTCTCACGCGCATTCCTGGGAATACATGGCAATGTGATTGAGTACTACACCAATGCCGAGATCTTTGAAGTCAGTCCAGCGAACATGTCACTCACGACAACCAAGGGTATTACCTATTACGGTGATGTCATCAACATGATTCCGAGCCAACGTGCCGGAGCACTGATCACGACAGTGGGACTGAACAATGAAACGCAAGGCCGGTTTGCCGGTGTCAACGTTCTGAGTTATGCCAGTACCGTGTCAGGCGCCGACAAGATCCACATCATCGGAGACTCCAGCGCCACGACGCAGCCCAAGGCGGGCCACATTGCCAACCAGGAAGCCAAGGTATGTGCCGACGCCATCAGCCGCATCCTGTCGGGCGGCTCGCCCGATCCGGCACCAGTGACCAACTCGGCGTGCTACTCCACCATCACCATGCGCCAGGCGTCGTGGTTGACTGCTGCGTTCCAATACGACACGGCCACTTCCGCGATGAAGGTCGTGTCAGCGAGCTCGGCTGCATCACCCGATTGGAACCAGGACAACTTTGACGAAATGGGAACCTGGTTCAAGGCACTGATGGCTGATTCTTTCGCCTGAAGACAAACATAGAATGGCGGACCACCAACACCGCCATTCATGTTCAGTTTCTTCAAGAAAAAACCCCCTGTTGCCCCGGTAACGCCACCCCCACCGATTCCGGTTAGCGGGGGTGGGTCCTCGCTCATTGGGAGCGCGCTGGTCACACCCATCGAGATTCCGGTGGCCCCTGCCACGCCGCCAGAGCGGCAGAAGTGGGTCGACAAGCTCAAAGCCAGTCTGGGCAAGACGGCTTCCAGTATTTCCGCTGTCTTTGGTGGCTCGGTCATCGACGAGGCACTTTATGAAAGTCTGGAGGACGCGCTGTTGATGTCCGACGCGGGCGTACCGGCAACCCAGTACCTGCTCGCGGAGCTGCGCCGCAAGGTCAAAGACACCGGCGTCACGCACCCTGTCGCGTTGAAGAACATACTCACGGCCACGTTGACAAGCTTGTTGCAACCGTTGGAAAAGGCGCTGGTCATTGGCGAGCACCAACCCACCGTCATCATGGTCGCAGGGGTCAACGGTGCCGGCAAAACGACTTCCATTGGCAAACTCACCCGCCACCTGTGTGACAGCGGAGAAAGCGTACTGCTCGCCGCCGCGGATACCTTTCGCGCTGCAGCGCGCGAACAACTGACAGTGTGGGCAGACCGCAACCTGGTGGAGATCGTTAGCCAGGCGGGGGGCGACCCAGCCGCTGTCAGCTTTGATGCGGTCAACGCCGGTCGGGCTCGGGGCAAGGGTGTGGTGTTGATCGATACCGCTGGGCGACTTCCCACACAGCTGCACCTGATGGAAGAGCTGAAGAAGATCAAACGCGTGGTGCAAAAGGCCGATGCCACCGCACCGCACGAAGTCCTGCTGGTCATTGATGGCAACACCGGCCAAAACGCGGTGGCACAGGTCAAGGCATTTGATGACACGCTGGGCCTCACCGGGCTGATCGTCACCAAGCTTGATGGCACCGCCAAGGGCGGGGTGCTGGCTGCCATTGCGCGCGAGCGGCCGATTCCCGTGTACTTCATCGGTGTGGGCGAAAAACTTGAAGAGTTGGAAACCTTTAACGCGCGCGAATTTGCGCAGGCCCTCCTCGCTTGAGACAAACCGCGCGTCAATTCGCTCACCCTGGCCCGCGACTGGGCCTCTTTCACCTGAATTCACGTGCAGCACACGGCAGGGCTCCAGTTTCCTGACAAGCTGCCGATAACCTAAGGGAACCATCCAAAGATAGGCCAATTGGTATGACTACCTCACTGCTACAGCGACCCACACCGCAACTTGAATTGCTGTTGTGGAGCCACCAGCTGCAAAAAGCCCGATTCGACGAGGTCGCTGCACTGCGTTTCCTCTCCAATGCCATCGTCGCCATGCGCGACGCCAAGACCCATGTACTCAGCCCGACGGGCCGATACTGCGTCGCCCATGAAGGAATATATGCCTTGTGTCTGGGGACCATCTACGTCCACGGCTTGTTACCTGTTGAGCGCGAGGGCAGCCGGGGCATGGCGATCCAGCTGGCGTTTGAACTGCTGGAGATGACCATTCAGGACCTGCAGCGCATGCTCAGTGCCAACCGGCATCTGGAGGAAATGACACAAGGCCCGAGCGTCGCTGTCTCGGAGCAAACCGTCGTGGATCTGGTGGCGCTTGGAGACCGCGCGCTGGCGCAGGCGCGACTGGTCTACCCGGACAGCTTTTTCTAGACCACGTCCTTGCTACGACAGGCCACCTTACCTATTGGTAGGGTGGCTTTTTTGCTTTGGTGGCGGCGCATCCACCTTGCTCGGGTTTCAGAGACAATAGCCGGGCCCTGTTAACCTCCACCCGCTCGCATGACCACCCTGCTTCCCTGCGTTGAAATTGAAACTGCACCCCATCCAACTGCTGCGGTCATCTGGCTGCATGGCCTGGGGGCGGATGGCAACGACTTTGCCGGTCTGGTGCCTGAACTGGACCTGCGGGCCTGCCCACCCATCCGATTTGTGTTTCCCCATGCGCCCAGCATGCCGGTCACCGTCAACGCCGGCTACGTGATGCCGGCCTGGTACGACATCTTCGGTTTTGATGCATCGGCCCGGCAAGACGCACAAGGGATACACAGTTCGCGAATGGCGATCGAGGCACTGATTGCAAACGAAGTTGCGCGGGGTATCCCGCACGAGCGCATCGTCCTGGCCGGATTCAGCCAGGGTTGTGCCATGGCCCTGCACACCGGGCTGCGTCTTGCACACCGGCTGGCGGGCATCGTGGCCCTGTCTGGCTACCTGCCGCTATCAGAACGACTGTCGCTCGAGCGCCATGTTGCCAACGCCACGACACCCATTTTTATGGCGCATGGAACACAGGACCCTGTGGTCGTTGTCGCGCGTGGGGACAATTCGCGTCAGCAGTTGGCTGCGCTGGGCTACCTGGTGCAGTGGCACACCTACCCCATGGAGCATGCCGTACATCCGCGCGAGATTGCCGACATTTCAGCCTTCCTGACCCAGGTGCTGGGCTCCACGCGTGCCGCGTGAGGATAGGGCGGCCCTGGTTCTGGGCATCGACTTCGGCACGTCCAACTCGGCCGCTGCAATGCTGGACGCCGATGGCGCGCTGCAAGTCATCCGTCTCGACGGTGAGCGCACTGAAATGCCTACGGCACTGTTTTTTTCCAGTGAAACGCACACCATTTTGTATGCTTCCGAAGCCTTGCACGCCTATCTCAGCGGCGTTGAAGGTCGTCTGTTGCGTTCGCTGAAAAGTCTGCTGGGCAGTCGCCTGATGGACGAGTACACGGCGGTTGGCGACCGCAGCATCCGATTCTTTGACATCGTAGTGCTGTTCTTCAAGGAACTGAAGCGGCGCTGCGAGTTGCAGATTGGCGCCCCTATTCAACACGCCGTGATCGGACGCCCTGTGCACTTTGTCGATGACGATCTGGCGCGCGACCGACTGGCGCAAGACATACTGGAGCGTGCGGCTCGCGAGGCGGGATTTGGCCAGATTGCGTTTCAGCTGGAACCCATTGCAGCCGCACTCGATTACGAACAGCGGGTAGCTGGAGAGACCTCGGCGCTCATTGTTGACATCGGGGGTGGAACCTCAGACTTCACAGTGATCCGGCTCAACCCCGCCCGCAGCAGTGTGGCAAACCGATCCTCCGACATTCTGGCCACCACGGGAGTGCATCTCGGTGGCACCGACTTTGACCGCATGCTGGACCTGTCCACCGTCATGCCGATGTTGGGCTACAACCATCTGGGAACAGGCAACCGTCCGGTCCCCAACAGTGTGTTCTTCGAGCTATCGACGTGGCATCTGATTCATCAGAGCTACACGCGTAAAGCCTTGCACTTCGCCAAGGAGTTGCGAGCCGACTTCGCCGACCCAGCACTGCATCGCCGCCTGATGCATGCATTGGAAGGCCAGCATGGCCACCGCATCCTCACCGGTGTCGAGGCCGCCAAGATTGCCTGCTCGATCTCTGGGCAGAATGCATCGGTGGGCCTGGACTTTTTGTGCCACAGCCCTGGCGAACATCTGGATGCATGGATCACTTCGCACAAGATGGGTGAAACATTACGCACGGCTCTGGGCGAGGTCGTGCAATGCGCCCAAGCGTGTGTTTTGCGCTCGGGACTGCCGAAAGTGGACGCGGTCTACCTGACCGGTGGCTCATCGGCATTGCGTCCGTTGATCGATGCACTGGGCGCTGCCATGCCCGATGCCACCTTGGTCGAAGGCAACCGCTTTGGTGGTGTCGCAGCCGGCCTTGCCTACGCGGGAGCCCATGGGTGTTTTCAGCACGCCCTACACTGATCACTTGTCAGAATATTCGTCACTCTGCATTCGCCCATGTCCCAACCCTCCCCCGCACCGCAATGGTTTGATTTACCCCACGCACCAGCTGCCGGAACCGTAGTGGCACAGCGCGATGCCCTTGCCGACGTGTGTGCGACGATGGTCACACTGAACACCACTGAGGACAATGTTTTCCGCCTGCTGTTGGTGCGGGCCGGGCCTGACGTCCACGCTTTCGTCAACCGATGCCCGCACTTTGGTGTGCCGTTGGCGTCCCGTCAGGACCATCTGCTGCAAAAGCCTGGCATCAGCATCAGTTGCAATGTGCACTATGCGCGGTTTCGATGGTCTGACGGGCTATGCGAGTCGGGCGAATGCAAGGGAGAGTCGTTGATTTCGGTTCCGCTGGAGGTCCAACCGGATGGGCGGGTCTGCATTGCACGTGACCCCATTGAGCGCCAATGAGGTTATGTCGAAATCGCTGCCAGCAACCCCCATGACCCAACAGCTCGTGCTGCTGGGTGCAGCCAGCGAACATCTGGGCGTACTGGCCGCGGTTGCAGCCAAGCCGCTCCCCGATACCCAGGTCACGCTGGTCGCAGCACAGCCGTACACGCTTCCTGGCCCGTTGCTGCCAGGTTTCATCGCCGGTCACACCACACTGGATGACTGCACCATTGCGCTCCAACTTCTGGTTGAGCGCGCAGGCGCACGCTGGATGCAACTCGGCATAGCGCGGCTGGACATCGCGCAGCAGACAGTGCATTTGAGCGACGGCAGTGCCCTTGCCTACGACTGGCTGTCCATCGCCAACGGTCTGGCAGGCAACCGGGATCAGGTGGAACTTGCACTGCCTGGCGCGCGTGAACATGCGCTATTTGTGCATCCGGTGGAGCCTTTCGCCGCTCTGTGGCCAAGGGTTGCCGCGCTGGGAGATCAACGCCCCCTGCGCCTGACCGTCATGGGGCATGATGCGCACGCTATCGAAATCGCCATGGCCGTTCGGCACCGCTTGCCTCAGGCGGCAGTGACATTGCTATGTGGTGCTGTATCGCCAGTTGCCGATTTCCCTGCGCCGGTGCGCCAGCAACTGCTGCTTGCTCTCAAGAAACGGGGCGTGACGGTGTTGCAGGATCATGCGTTGGCAATCCATGCGGATACTGTTGAACTCGGCTGTGGAGCAAGTCTGGCTTGCGATGTGGTGCTGCTGGCAGACCGGACCGAATTGCCTGCCTGGCTTTCGCAGAGTGGTCTGGAGCAAGATGGCCACGGGGAAATGGCAGTCGACGCCAGCCTGCGCTCCACCAGCCACGGCAAGGTCTTTGGTGTCCGAAGCAGTGACGCATCGTCACGGACCGGGACGCTGCTGTTTCGCAACTTGCATGCTGCACTGACTGACAAGCCCTTGCTAGCCCCCTCATTGCCGGTCATGCCACTTCACCTGATGTCTTGTGGTGACCGCACTGCAATGGCCACCTGGGGCCAGTATAGCGCCCAGGGCCGCTGGGTCTGGTGGCTCAAAGACTGGCTGGAACGCCGTCAGATGTCGCGTTACTCCGGGTAATACCGGTTGCGCATGCGCTGGCAATAGGACGCCAGTCGCGGGTAAATGAGCGACATGGCCGCGCCGCGGCGCGCCAGCCATGGGGCATACTCAGACGCATTCGGAACCTCATTTTCCCGCCCATGCTGCAACTCCATCTCACCGACTTCTCGCTCGAACATTTCATGCAGCATTACTGGCAGCAACGGCCGGTGGTCATTCGCCAAGGATTGCGGCACTTCAAAGACCTGATCAGCCCCGAAGATCTGGCGGGTCTGGCGCTGGAGGAAGAGGTCGATTCCCGCCTCGTCTATAAAAAGCGTGGAAAGTGGCAGGCGGAAAACGGACCCTTCACGTCCTACGACCATTTAGGCAGGAAGGGCTGGTCCCTGATCGTGCAGGCAGTGAATCACTGGTCACCCGAAGTGGCAGCGCTGGTGCCTCCATTTGCGTTCATTCCAAAGTGGCGGTTCGATGATGTGATGGTGAGCTATTCCACTCCCGGCGGCGGTGTCGGTCCGCATATCGATTTGTATGACGTATTTATCTGCCAAGGCTCGGGGCGGCGCCAGTGGCGGGTGGGCGACAAGGGTGAGCACCGGCAGTTCGCCGCGCACGCCGCGCTGCTGCATGTTGACCCCTTTGAGCCTATCATCGACACAGAACTTCTTCCCGGCGACATTCTGTACATCCCGCCCGGCTTCCCCCACGACGGTGTGTCGCTGGAGACGTCGTTGAGCTACTCGGTCGGGTTTCGCGGCAAGTCGGCCTGTGCCATGCTCAGCGGTCTGGCCGACCATGTGATCGACAAGGACCTCGGCACCACATTGTTCAGCGACCCCCGGCGCCCGATTCACACGCACCAGGGCCACATTAACGCGCAGGACTTCCAGATGATCCGGGCGCAGTTGCAGTCTCTGCTGGACGACGACACATTGGTGGCGGACTTTGCCGGCAGCTTTCTCTCCAAAACCAAGTGCCAGCTCGACTTGCAGCCGCTGGAGGAACCCATGACAGATGCCAATGTCGTGGCCCTACTGGAGCGTCAACGCCTGGTGCGTACGGGTGGCTTGCGCTGCTTTTACCTGGACCAGACGGTCAACAAAGGTGTGTGCTTTGTCGATGGTGAACGCCATGCCTTCGGCGCTGCCACCAAAACCGCCGTCAAGGCACTCTGCGACCACGACACCCTTACACCCAAGTTGCTAAGGTCCGGGCTGAAAGCGCCCGCTTTTGTCGCGGCACTTACGCAATGGGTGAACGCGGGTTACTGGTATTTTGAGGTATAGATTTCAAGGAAAATTGGCCTGCAGAGCCCGTGGATATTGCGCAAGCAGCTACTTAATTCATAGCGATTTCGGGTTCCCGGGAGTTTGCAGGAAAGCATCCACACCGCTCCACTGCTTGTCTTTGACCATCACAAACTGGCAAGTTCCATTCGACAACTTGGCCCAGAGGCCACCAATATCGCGGTCGTCTTGCGCATCGGTCCAGCCGTTCGTGCCTTTGTACTCCACGATCAAAAATGAATCGTCGTTGAGCTTGCAAACAAAGTCCGGGTAAAAGCGCCCGTCGGCCTTCTGGAAAAAGAACGAAGCCACTTCGCGGCGCGCCAGGTTTCGCACCCAGTATTGCAGCCTGCCTTTTTGCGCCTGGGTATCCAGCCAGGCGGCGCACTCAAACTCTTCCTTGCTGTCAAAGTCGCCGATGCGGCTGTAAAAGTGTTTGCGAAACCGGTGTTGCCCAAAGCGCTCGTCATAGTCGCGGCTGGGTGCGTAAACCTCGGGTCTGAAGTCATAGACAAAAGCGGTGGAGACGCTGACCTGTTCGGCCGCCGCTGGGCCAAACAAACTTGCCTGATACGCCTGTTTGACGGCCATCGTGCGCAGTTCCCGAATGCGCGCCTCCAGCAGGTTGCGCATCAAAAACTTCTGCAAGTTGGCCCGGCCCAGATCAAAACCGGGTTGCACCAACAAGTCTGACAGCCAGCCCGATACAAAAGCCAACTTGCTTGCGTGGGTCAGTGAGGGCTCTGGCAGATTGGTACACAGCCAGGCGGCGAGTTTGATGCGGTCCCAGTGCTCGGGCGTGTAGGCCAAACCCAGGTCGCGCTGCAAGTTGGGCATGAAGTCTTGCACCAACTTGCCACTGGCCTCATCAATGTCGATCACGCCACCCTCGCTCACCATCAACGCGGCGCCGAGTCGGGCCAGGCTGTCGAGGGTGGGTTTCGCATCGAACAGCGACAGCGCCCACGGGTAGTCGAGCACCTCCGGATCGTCAAATAGCTGCAACTCGCCCTGCACCCGCAATGCGATCTGCGGTACCAGCAAGGTCTTGCCCTCTTCGGCTGGGGTTTTGAAGAATTCAATGGCAGTCGTGCGGCTTTCGATGGCACCTGCTTCAATCGCGGCCTTTGCCAGCGGTGTGGCTACCAGCAACTTCAAGGCGTCGGTTTCGTCCAGCGTCAGCGGTGCCCGAATGGTGAGCGTGCTGGTCTTGCGGTCAAAGTCCACTTTGTCTTGGATAGCGCGCGACAGGTCTTTGGGCAAGGCCTTCAGATCCGGCGCCTCATGCAAGGGTATAACCACCGGTCGCAGTTCTACTTGGCCGCCCATGCCCTCCAGATCAAATAGCTGCTGCTCTTGCCGTGCGGCGGTCACAAACTCCGCTACATCCCTGCGGTCAAAGCCCGAGCCCTCGACCAGCCGGTCGCGCAATGCGGTGGCCGTCTCAAAAAAGCTGCGTGACACCACCAGCGCATACGACTGGTTAAGCGCTTTGGAAGCGCGCTGCGTTGCACCCGGCTGGCGCAATATGCGCCCTAGCAACTGTTCTACCGACGTGGCCGATTGCAGCGACGCCATGCTGACCAGCACATAGGCAAACGGGCAGTCCCAGCCTTCGGCCAGGGCCTTTTGGGTGATGACAAACTTCACCGGGCAAGCCGGGTCGCTGATGCCGAGCGGGTACTTCGCATCCACCGCCTCCAGTCCTTTTTCATCGCTGGTGGCCACGATGATCTCGTCCGCGGGAATGCCGTGGTTGGCAAGCAACTCCTGACGCACGCGCTCAAAGTCCAGCTTGTCCAGCCCCTCACGGCGCGGCTCCGACTGAATCAACACGATCGGACGCAAATACGGTGCGCCATGGCGCTGTTCGTCGTCGGCCAGCTTTTGCAAGCCATTGCGCCGGGCAATGGCATCACTCAAACACTGCTGCCAGTTGGGTTCGGTTTCCAGCACCACCGGCAGCTTGATCATCTGCTCGGCCTTGAGCTGCGATGCACTCACGCTGTGCAGTACGTTGCTGGGGGTACGCTGCATATCGGGGGTAGCCGTCAGCTCCATGATGCCGCTGGGGTTCAGGCGGGCCAACATGTCAAAGGCCAGATCGGTACGGTTGTTGTGCGCCTCGTCCACCACCACAAACGGGCGGCGCAGGCGCAGCACATTGGCCAGCGAACAGGGCACGGCGTCGCCATCCTTGAGCAAACCCTGGGCTTGTGCAGGCGTCAAATTCTCGAAATGGTGCATCAGCGCGCCACTGGATGCATACACCTTGCGGCTCTCTTCGTCTTCTACCTGAAACGCCTGCCGGGTGGCAACGATCACCACCGTGGTCGTATCCAGCGTGGCGCGCGTCAACGCCCGGGCCTCAGCCAAATCCAGCACCGTCACCGGCCCTGCTTCACGCAGTGCGGCACTCAAAGGGTGGTTGCGGTCTTTCAGGCCACGCAGCGTTTGCTCGCGAATCGGCTTGCTGGGCACCAGCCACAGCACCACGCTGTGCGGCACGCGCAGCAAATGTGTGTTCACCAGACGCAGGCTTTTGGCCGCCAGCCAGGTCTTGCCACCACCCGTGGGCACGCGCAGGCAAAAGTAAGGCATGTCCGGCGCAAAACCGGCCAGCGGCGTGTAACGCAGGCTCTGGCCCCACAGGTCTTCGGTAACAGCGGTAAAAGCTATCGAGGCGCGGCCAAACGTGTGAACGGCTTTGAAATACGCCTCTACGCTGTCGAGCACACCGCCCTGGTTGGCGGGGTCTTACTGGTATTTTTTGGGGGTGAATGGGGTCATTCGGTGTCGAATTTCCCGAAGACTTCCTCTGCCGAAATGCTGGTACCTTCTCCACGCCGATGGGCCGCGAGACGGCGCAGCGCCTCTTCGCCCCAAAGGCGTTCAATTTCAGGGTCTGGCGGTGGCAGACTCGACAGCAATACCGATGCCAAATCAGCACGCTCATCCGGCTCAAGTTGAAGCGCTAAAGCAATTAACTCTTGGAAATTCATCGCGGTTGCCTTCGGTTTTCTTTTCGCATCAGTCACTCCCTCACTTTTCGCGTGAAATATGTCACTGGCCTCCTGTGCGGCTGTACCAGTAGTTTTGCTCTCGGCGCATATGGGCTATGGCCACGACGTATACGCAATCGGCGACCACGCAATACATCACTTTGTAGGGAAACCGCTTCAGTACCAAGCGGCGATACACAGACACCTCAACGGGGCATGACAGAGGTTGTGACATGACGCGCCTAAGCCCCTGGCGCACAGACTCTGCAAACTCATTACCCAACCCCTCATTATTCAGTTCGTACTGTCGCTTTACGGCGTCAAATTCTGCCTGTGCAGCTGGGTCAAAATCAACCCGCATTAAAAGTGACCCAAAACTTCCGCTGCGGGTATGCCAACCACCAAACCCGATCGATAAGCTTCCAGACGGCTGTCCAACAGGGCTACCCAACGCGGGTCGGGCACATCGTCGGGCTGCGCCAAAGATTCCAGCATGATCTGGGCCACTTCATAGCGCCCGGACCAATCCAGCTTGCAGGCTTCGGCAATGATTTCTTGGGTTTGCATAGTGTGTCCTTTCAGTGTTCACAGAAGGTAATTTACACCGCCAGCGCATACGGCGTTTGCTTGAATGCAATCTGCTCCCGCTGCAAACGGGGGGCACCCAGACGGCAGGCGGCGGCGTAGATGGTTTTGGGGCCAGCGAAGTGCGGCAGGATGTCGAACACGGTGCCCGTCAGCACATTGCCACCAGCCACAGACTTGTCTTTCAAGATGCCGTTGTACAGCAAATAGACAGCGCGGCCTTCGTGCTCGCCCAGCAGCGGCGACGTGGCCGTGCCAGCGTAGCCTGTGCCGGTCTCCGCAAACCAGACAAACTCTGCCAGTTGCGCAAAAGTCACGTCCTCGCGGATCTGGCCTTGCGGGGTGAACAGGGGCTCAGCCGACAAGGTGCAGAACTGGAAGCCGCCACCGGCGGGTGACAGGCCGGGCACGGCATCGCCCTTGGCATTGGTGTAGCCCTGGCTCACACGCTTCACGCGCTCGGCAGTGACGTTTTTGGCGATGTGCTCGTCCATCTCTACCAGGATAAATTTGCGCGTGCCACCGTCTTCGGCATTCTGTTTAAGCACCGCGTGGCCGGTAGTGCCGGAACCTGCGAAGCTGTCGAGGATGAGGCTGTCTTTTCCAGCCACCATGGAAATCAAATATTTCACCAGATCAACGGGTTTGGGGAATGGAAAACGGAAACCCATATCAGCCAATGCCGCAGACTGCGCCTGTGTGCTGCCCACGCCACCAATAACTGAGATCACATGGCTTGCTTGTTGCCGTTCCTTCACAGACTCAATAGCACCCGTACCCGTCAAAACAAATCTTGTTAGTTGCCCTTTACTGTCGCCGACTGGCTTAAAGCCATTCGCAATGAATTCAAGAAGTAGCTCCCGCGATGACCAACCGCTTGAGGCCGTAACCGGACTTACAAGCTCACCATTTTCGATAAGCACAGCTTGATCGTAATGTGGCCAACTGTTCGTTCTTGGGGGGACTATTGCGGTTTGCACGGACGCGGGAAAGCCAGCGAGTAACAATACCGAGCTAATTGGGTTCTTCGGACCATTCTTAACAATCGTGTTTTGGATAAACGCACGATTGAGTTTGCTGCCCTTGCCTACCGATGGGTCTATGACATGGGGGTGAGGAAATTGTTCAGGATTAGTGGCGTAAGCCAAGATGTGCTCGTGGCAGTTTTTTATCTTGGCTTGGTTATCAAAGTTGCCATCTGTTCGCCACACTAAGGACGCCAATCTTCGGTTTTCACCAAAAATCTCATCCATAAGACTGCGCAGATGGTGCAACTCCGAGTCGTCAATCGACACAAAAATTAGGCCATCCTCGCGCAAAAACTGCCGCAACAGCACCAGCCGCGGGTACATCATGCACAGCCAGCGGTCGTGCCGGTCCAGGGTTTCGCCTTCCTTGCCGACCACCGCGCCCAGCCATTGGCGAATCTCGGGGCTGTTGACATTGTCGTTGTAGGCCCAGCCTTCGTTTCCGGTGTTGTAGGGCGGGTCAATATAGATGCATTTCACCTGACCGGCGTAGCGCGGCAAGAGTGCCTTGAGAGCATGCAAGTTGTCGCCCTGCACGATCAGATTGCCGCTGGCTGAGCAGGCATTGGCGTCGGCATCTGCGCCACACGACAACGCGCGCACCGGCTCCAGCAGGCGAAACGGTACGTTCTGGTGGTGCCGGACAACGGCGTCTTTGCCGATCCAGTTCAGGCTGGGCATTGGGGGAGCCAGTTCATGTCAGTCACCATGTTTGTCGTAGTCGTAGTCGTAGTCGTAGTCATATTCAATAGCCGAATAGGCCTCCAAGGCTTATGCAAAAAGCGCAAGCAGCTACAAAATATGTAGCGCCATCGGCTTGCCGCAGCGAACTGCAGTCCTGCCAGGGCTTCATGGAGGCATTGTGCCTGCGGACCTGCGCCTAAGCTCGCGCAGCATAAACAGGTACAGCCCCTCGACCTTTTCGCGCGCCCAGGGCGTTTTGCGCAAGAACTTCAAGCTTGACGCGACGCTGGGATCGTGGGCAAAGCAGCGTACCGGAATGCGTTGGCCCAAGTTCTCCCATCCATAGTGGCTTGAGAGTTCGGTCACCATGCGTTCCAGCGTAATGCCGTGCAACGGATTGCGCGGCTGAACCGGCGTTGAAGAGGGATCGGACATCTCGCGATTGTGTCATCAACCGCACAGTGACCGTTGGGTCGTGGACGCTCATAATGGGTCGATGCAACCGCCCGTCGACTTTACAGCACCAGCAGGCCTTTCAACCGAACAGGCAGTCGAACTGCTCCGCAAATACGGCCCCAACGCACTGCCGCAGGCGCGCAAACGCACGTGGTTGCACATTGCGCTGGAGATCGCACGCGAACCCATGTTTCAACTGTTGGTGGCTGCGGCAGGTGTCTATCTGGTCGTGGGTGATCGGGGCGAGGCGCTGACGTTACTGGCGTTTGTGGTGATGATCATGGCCATCACGCTGGTGCAGGAACAACGAACCGAGCGCGTGCTCGAGGCCTTGCGCGAGCTGACCAACCCGCGCGCCACAGTGCTGCGCGATGGTGCGCCAACGGTCATCCCCGGAAACGACGTGGTGGCGGGTGACCTGCTGGTGCTGTCCGAAGGTGAGCGCGTGGCTGCCGACGCCCAGGTGCTGCAAGCGCACGATCTCGTCACAGACGAATCGCTGCTGACCGGCGAGGCGGTGCCAGTACGCAAGGCTGCCACACCCGACGAGAAGCCTGCGTTCGCACGCCCAGGTGGTGACAACCTGCCCTTTGTCTATGCGGCCACCGTGGTCGTCGGCGGCCAGGGGCTGGCACGGGTCATTGCCACCGGAGCCCACAGCGAGATCGGGCGCATTGGTGCGGCTTTGCATGACGTGCAAACACCCCCCACGCCACTGCATCTTGAAACGCGTCGTCTGGTGCGGATTTTTTCCGTGGTTGGTCTGGTCTTGAGTGTGATCGTCGCCGTGCTGTACGGCGCACTGCGCAACGACTGGCTGGGCGGAGTGCTGGCGGGCATCACACTGGCCATGTCGATGCTGCCCCAGGAATTTGTGCTGATCCTGACCGTGTTCATGACCATGGGTGCCTGGCGCATGGCGCGCCAGAAGGTGCTGACGCGGCGCTCCGCGACCATTGAGACTCTGGGTTCTGCCACGGTCCTGTGTACCGACAAAACGGGAACGTTGACCCAGAACCGCATGACGGTGGCAGAACTTCGCGTGCTGCAGGGCGACGACATGAAGGGTTGGGACGCTACCAGCCCTGTGCTGGATACGTCATTTCATGCGCTGCTGGACACCGGCGTGCTGGCCAGTGAGGTGGATGCCATCGACCCGATGGAGATAGCTATTCACGCCTTGGGTGGCTTGCACTTGCCTGCACACGGCCGGCACGAAGGTTGGGAACTGGTCCATGAGTACAGCCTGAGCCGCGCACTGCTGGCCATGTCGCATGTGTGGGAAGTTCCCGGTGAGCCGGAAAACCATCGGGTAGCCGTCAAGGGCGCTCCCGAAGCGGTGGTGGACCTATGCCATCTGGAAGCCGCCCAGCAAACGATCGTGGTGGATGCTGCACAGGCCATGGCCCAGCGTGGTCTGCGGGTTCTCGGGGTTGCGCGCGCCACCTACCCAACCCATGCGTGGCCACAAAACCAACACGATTTTCCGTTCGAGTTTCTGGGGCTGATCGCCTTGAGCGATCCGCTGCGACCCGAGGCCATCACGGCCATCCGCGACTGCCGCGCCGCAGGCATCCGGGTTGCCATGATCACGGGCGACTTTGCCTCCACAGCACAGGCCATTGCCGAGCAGGCGGGACTGGACACCCAGGGTGCTGTGCTCACGGGTGGTGAAGTGGCCGCCCTGGATGATGCACAACTGCAGGACAAAGTGGCACACACCACGGTTTTCGCGCGCGTGCTGCCGGAGCAAAAACTGCGCATTGTCAATGCGTTCAAGGCACGCGGGGAAGTGGTGGCAATGACCGGCGATGGTGTCAACGACGCACCATCGCTAAAGGCCGCCCACATTGGCATCGCCATGGGCCAGCGGGGCACCCATGTGGCGCGCGAGGCGTCCGCGCTGGTGTTGCTCGACGACGATTTCAGCGCCATCGTGCGTGCCGTCCGTTTGGGTCGGCGCATTTACGACAACCTGTGCAAGGCCATGGCCTTTGTGCTGGCGGTGCATGTGCCCATCGCCGGGCTTTCCCTGCTGCCACTTCTGGTTGGCCTGCCGATCGTTTTCATGCCGGTGCACATTGCGTTCCTGGAGCTGGTGATCGACCCGGTCGCCTCCTTTGTTTTTGAGGCCGAAGAGGAGGAAGCCGACGTGATGCAGCGCCCACCCCGCAACCCCAAAGCGCCCCTGTTTTCCAGCAGCCTGATGGGCTGGAGCGTGTTGCAAGGGGTTGCCATCTTGCTATGCACCGGCATTCTGTATGCAGTGCTGCTGTCGCAGGGCCATGCGACCGACCAGGCACGGGCGGCCACCTTTACGGCGCTGGTGATGGCCAACTTCGGGCTGATTGTGGTGAATCGGTCCTTCGCGCCATTGGATGCACAAATCCTGTTGCGGCCCAACCAGGCCCTGCTGCGGATTTTTCTGGCAACTGTGGCACTGTTGGCTGCCGCCCTGGGCATTCCGATTGCGCGCGACTTGTTTCACTTTGGTGAGTTGACGCTTTCACTGCTGGCTTTGGCATTGGGGGTAAGCTTGGGCACCACGGCACTGCTGGAGATGCTGAAAAGGCTCGGTCTCTCTGCGCTGCTCCCAGCGCCATGGCGTTTGAGGCGCTGAGGTAGGCACACATTTGAATTGAACTTGAAAGACAAATAGGCGCAATGCAGGCTGAACAACTGTCGAACTGGATCCATGACCACGTATTTGACGAAGGCAGTCAGGCTGCTGAGCGTGGCACCCGCTGGGTGATGTGGATCACCCTGGTGGCCATGGTGATGGAGATCGTGGCGGGCTGGTGGTTCAACTCCATGGCGCTATTGGCCGATGGCTGGCACATGAGTTCGCACGCCGTGGCCATTGGCCTGAGCGCATTTGCGTATGCCGCGGCCAGGCGCTATGCGCGCGATCCGCGCTTTGCATTTGGCACCTGGAAGATCGAGATTCTGGCCGGCTTTGCCAGTGCCATCTTCCTGCTCGGTGTAGCGGCCCTGATGGTGGTGGGATCGGTGGAGCGCTTGCTCTCGCCCCAGACGATCCATTACCAGGAAGCCATCGTGGTGGCAGTACTGGGTCTGGCCGTGAACCTGGTGTGCGCCATGATTCTTGGCAAGGCCCATGACCATGGGCACGGACATGGACATGCGCATCACAGCCACCATGGGCACGAACACCACCATGACCTCAATCTCAAGTCCGCGTATGTGCATGTGCTCGCAGACGCGGCAACGTCGGTGCTGGCCATCATCGCGTTGGTGGGCGGCTGGATCTACGGCTGGTCGTGGCTGGATCCGGTGATGGGTATGGTGGGTGCCGTGCTGGTGGCGGTATGGGCCAAGAATCTGATTCAGGAGACCGGCAAGGTGCTGCTGGACCGGGAAATGGACCACCCGGTGGTGGAAGAAATCCGCGAAGTGATCGCTGCCCTGCCCTTGGACACCTGCCTGACCGACCTGCACGTCTGGCGCGTGGGCAAACAAACCTATTCCTGCGCCCTGACCGTCGTCACCCGTGACTCCCAACTCACAGCCGAACAGGTGCGCGAGCAGTTGGCGCAACATGAGGAGATCGTCCACTCCACCATCGAGGTGCACCACCTGGCTGGCGCGGCTTGAATCCTGTCTCCTGCTAGGGGTAGTTATTCCATTTCGAAATCATTTGTGTCTAGGCGTGAAGCCGAAGGCAGTGCTGTAGCGTGTCCCAAAGCATCTTCAGATACTTTGGGAGGACAAGGCGAAACAACAACGACACGGATGATTTGGAAATGGAATTAGGCAAACAGGCCGTGTAAATACCAGTGTGCTTTGCTCCCATCACCCCTGCCGGTGAGCCGCTCGCGGTACACCCAGACCAGCCCCGCTGACTTGCTGCGTGCCACAAAGTAGTCGCGTAGCGCTGCGGTTTCTTCCCCGTCCAGCCAACCGGTTTCCAAACGTTGCGGCCCAGCCAGCAGGTCCAGGCGGCCATGGTACTGTGGCACGCCTTGCAGAACCTGTAGTCGCTGTGGCGTGTGTAAAAGCCAGGTCGGGTACAGGTCGGCATGCTCCATCCATGAAGCATCGAATGGGGGTTTTACGCCCGACTGAATTGCGTAAGAAGCTCCTTTTTTCGTAGCATTCTTCGCTTGTAAAACTGGCTGTGACTGAACGGCTTCAGCGGCCGCATGCCAGCGCTGCGCACGCTCGGGGCAATGCTCGGCTTGCAGATCCACACGCTGTACGTGCTGGGAACCCAACCGGGCACCGAGGCGCTCGAGCAATTGGTGCAGACTGTCACCGCCTCGCAGGTCCTCGGGCAGGAGGCTGCGACTTTCGCCCGCAAGCGCCTGGGTTTTCAGGCTGCACATGCGCAGGTGCAGCACTGGCGCTGGCAAGGTCACCCGTGCCAACTGTTCAGCCAGCAGGCGTTGCAGATGCTGCATGTCCTGGGTGGGCTGGGAGGTGCGCAACTCCATTCGGCCCATGGAACCCCCTTGGTGGTGGGCATCCACATGCAAGGCGTTGGAGCGTCGGGCATCCAGTTCCCACAACAGTTCCAGCGCCAGCACTCCATGCTGGCGCGCCTGCAGCCAGGCGTGCAACTGCGCAAGCAGCCGGCGTGCACCAAACAGAAGGGCCGGCGCATCCTCCACGCTGGCAGACAGTTCCAGCCGAGCGTCAAAAACGTCGGGAAGTTGCAGCCAGGGGTAGACCTCGGGTGAGCCGCCATAGGCACGGTCCAGCG
>JAIFLV010000090.1 GCA_020048895.1 Rhodoferax sp.
CAAGCTAAATCCGGCATCGATTTGTCGAGTGCTCTCAAAAATACTGGGCAGACGGGAAGAGATTAACCCTGGACTTCGACGGACGTAACATGCGCCATGAATCTCCGCTTTGACATCGATCCGGCCACCTTGTGGAAGCGGCTCGATGCCATGCTTTATGGCGTTTTCCACCAAAGTCGCCAACATCATGGGAGGCATGGGGAAAGCTGCCGCATTGGGGCTGCAGTCCACGCGTGTCTGCAAACGCTCTCCCAATCGGAGTTTCATGACTTCGAGATAGGCTTGCACCAATTCACATTCAGCTTGAACCGTAGAAGTCTGGGCTCGCATGGAAGGCACTGCGCGGCGCAAGTAGGTGATGAGGTGCCCCAGCATTTCGTCCGCCAGCACGGCATTGCGGCGAACCAGATACTGCACACCGGCGAGCGTGTTGTAGAGGAAGTGAGGCTCCACTTGCGCTTGCAAAGACTTCAGTTCGGCAAGCGTGACCTGCTTGGACAACTCGGCCACCGCGCGGCGCTGCTCAACCAGGGCCAGTTGGCGCTGGTGCTTCTGTTGTTCACGCCAGTTGAGGACCATGCCGGGCAACAAGAATGCCAACGCAAAGATGGCCGGTGGCAGGCCACGAACCGAGACCCAAGTCCACGAGCGCAACCGGTCCAGCAGGAAGTCGTGCGACAGCGGCAACACCAACAGGCCAGCTATTGCTGCGGCAAGGACAGTCAACGTTATCAAAGTCGGCAGAGCGCGCAGCGAGGTCCAGCGATCAATCACTTGCAACGCCAGCCATGCCAGCGCGTAACCCAGCCAAAGTTGCAGGGCGAGCAACAGCCATCGGGATTTGCCAAGCACCAGCCAGGATGCGCCGAATGCAGCCAGCGACAGTATGGCCACCAGCCAGGGCGGTAGCGGACCGGGCTTCAATGCTGTCACTGCGTTTTGAGCTCCAGGTTGTATGGCGTGCTCTTGCCCTGCTGCTGTCTTGCCAGGCGCGCGGCGAGCTGTTCTTTGATCAACTGTTCCCAATCAATTTGAGCCCTGCTGGTTGTCAGCGCCACTTCCTTTCCGACTTCCTCAAACTTGAGATCAGACAACCAGGCTTGCCCATTGCCCACCAACATCAAGCCCATTCGGATGCCCCGTTCCGCGTTATCTGGCACATCCGCGACCACGCTCACTGGGATCCACTGCGCGCTGTTGCCCGTGTCACCAACCGCAGGCCGCCAGTCCTTGTTGTCGTCGATGCGCTCCTCGCCGACCGCCAGATAAGCACCAGCCCAGCCATCGACACCGGCAAGTTTGAGCATGCCAGAAAAGCGCACACGCTTACCGACGTACCCAGCCGTGTCGGTGTAGGCATGTATATACCCGTAAGACGTACTGCGTTGACCACTGGCGACCACAGTCACCGCCGGCTTGCCCTCCCAAGTGACCGAGGTGTCAACGCCCATTTGGTAACGCTCACTATTTTTGCCTGTTTGTCCGAAGGACCAACCCTGAGGTTTTACTATGGTCGCCGCGTTGGCGATCATCAGCCAGGCGACGAGGGGGGCGGCAATCAGTGCTTTGAGATTCATGGGTTGACTCCTTGAATGAATGAATGAAGCCGCATATTGGCGAAACTTGGCCCGATCATCCAGCCCCATGCGACAAGCGCCTTAATAATGGCATGAGTCCATGAATTCCCGCTACAGACAGGTTCGAGCGGATTGAGTATCCCCGAAATGGGAGATATTGAAGCGGTCCGCCATAAGCCACTTGGTTTGCAAAAGCGCTATTCGACCGAATGGCTGGTCAACAACATTCGATACACAGACAGCAAGTTGGTTGAATTCAACGGAGGCAAAGAGGCCACGCTGCATTCCTCTTTGTAAAGTGAGATTTGATCGTGTCGGGCATCGCAAAATCACTCTTTTGGGGGATGTTCGAGGGTTCCCGAAAAGACCAAAATCGGTCCATGGGAGAAGTAAGACTTTGCTGGCGATCGGTACCACGCATTGATGGCGAGGTGTTTGAGTGCGGCCCATGGCAACCTGAAGGCGCTCGCGGCAAGTTGATGGAAATCCTGGAAGCTGGCAATCAGGTCAATGGAGAAGGTTCACATTGGATACAAGAACGCAATGTTAGGCTCTTCCCATTGAGCGAAGCGGACCATGCCAGAATTCGTCAATGAAATTTGACACCACTCGGTTGAGCCGCCAACTTCGACTCTTTGAAGTTCGTTTCGGTATGTCTGCCTCCTTCCA
Organism: Rhodoferax sp.; assembly: GCA_020048895.1. Lineage (GTDB taxonomy): Bacteria > Pseudomonadota > Gammaproteobacteria > Burkholderiales > Burkholderiaceae_C > Allorhodoferax. Next base: position 2,247 of record JAIFLV010000090.1, read on the forward strand.
TGCGCGGCAAGTGTAGATCTATGAAATCAAGGCGACGCGCACTTGCAATCTTCTTTCTGTCCGCAACAGTCGGCCTTCAAGCCTTTGCCGAATCAGATTGCCAATCCAAGCTCGACAAGGCCTCACAAACGGAACTGGGACTGACGGTTGACAAGTTCGATCAAGGTCAAGATGCAGGCTGGCGTGTTCTTGCAAAAGCCGGTTGCAATGCCGAAGCGGCGATCCTCATCGAGAGATATTTGGTTGGTTACGAGTCGAACCTTAGAACACTCAAATGGCATCAGGCGCAACTGCTCGCTGTAACCAATCAATACGGTCCAGCCATTGTGGCGGCTGAGCAGTCAGTCAACCCTGACATTGCCCCCAAAAACTGTAGTTCTTAACTTTGTTCAAAATACGACCAAGGAGTTGAGAAATGACAGACAAACAAGTACGCGGGAAATACACGCAGGAATACAAATTGGAGGCTGTTCGCCAAGTCAAGGCTGGGCAGTCGATAGCGGTGACGGCAAAGGTGTTGGGCATCCCCAAGGCCAGCCTGAGCAACTGGGTGCGCTTGAGCGCCAAGGGCGTGCTCAGCGGAGCAGGCGACAAACCCGTGGCCGTCACGGCAGAGCAAATGGAGCTGGCTCGCCTGCGCGCAGAAGTTGCACGTTTACGCATGGAGCGTGACATCGCAAAAAAAGCCGCGGCGTACTTCGCGCAGGACACGCTGCGAGGTACGCCTGGATTCACCAAATGAGAAAGCAGTATCCGGTGAGCATTGCCTGTGAAGTGCTGGAGGTCAGTGCCAGTGGGTACTTCACCTGGGCACGTCAGCACAAGGCCAAGCGCACGGGCCCGCCAGGGCGTTACAGCGACGAGGCGTTGCTGGCCCACATGCGTGCCATCCATGCCGAAGTCAAACAGGAATACGGCTGGCCACGCATGCACAAGGAACTGCTTGCCCGGGGTATTAGGGTCGGGAAAGAACGGGTGCGTCGCCTGATGAGGCAGCATGGCATTCGTGCCAAGACCAAGCGCAAGTTTGTGGTGACCACCGATAGCAAACACAACCTGCCAGTGGCACCGGACCTGGTGCAGCGCAAATTCAATCCCGAGGCACCCAATCAGCTCTGGAGTGGTGATATCACCTACATTGCCACCGAAGAAGGGTGGGTGTACTTGGCGGCTGTCATTGACCTGTTCAGTCGCCAGGTGGTGGGCTGGAGCATGAAAGACCACATGCAAACCAGCTTGGTCAAGGATGCATTGACTATGGCGCGCTTTCGTCGCCGGCCAGTCGCAGGACTGATATTCCATAGCGACCGGGGGAGCCAGTATTGCAGCCATGAATTCCAGGACGCTCTCAAAGGCTGGGGGATTCGCTCATCGATGAGCAGGAAGGGCAACTGCTGGGACACTCAATCTAATATCTCCATGAGTGCTGCATCTGGCCTGACCCGTGCTGGGATTGGCGTCATGCCTTTGCGTTGACCTGTCGGCCATTTGCAGCGCTCATCTCGGCAATGCCGGGCCTGCCGCAAGTGACCTAATAGGAGCCTTGTTCTGCACCCTGAGTGTCCTGTCCTTCTGCATGGTTTGGTCCCGCCACCATCTCTTGATATAAGGAAGCTCCATGGAGAATTCGGAAAGCTGCTCAGAAGTGATTCTTGGCGTTGACACCCATCTTGACGTCCACGTCGGTGTTGTTATAGACGCAAGTGGCCGTGTATTGGGAACTCTGTCGGTTTCCACCAATACTGATGGGTACAAACAACTACTTTGTTGGGCTCAAGCGTTCGGAATGCTGCGCCGAGCTGGCGTTGAAGGGACTGGCTCCTACGGTGCCGCTCTGACGCACTTGCTTCAGGCCGAGGGCATTACAGTCATTGAGATCAACAGACCTGACCGTTCTCGCCGTCGCGGCCGAGGGAAAAGCGATACCACCGATGCCGAAAGCGCCGCCAGATCAGTTCTGGCCGGGGATGCGAAATCTACCCCAAAGACGCACAACGGTTTGGCAGAGGGGCTGCGAACGCTGAACCTGGTGCGCCGCAGCGCAGTCAAGGCTAAGACCCAAACCATCAATCAAATACGGGCGTTACTCGTCAGCGCACCGCAAGCGCTCCGCGATGCTGTCTACAAGGCAGATGCCGCAAAGTGCGTCGCAGCTTGTGCGCACCTACCCCATGACACGGCATTGGGAGCGCTGAATAGCCTGCAAACAGCTCTGCGCGTATTGGGAAAGCGATGGACAGCCTTGCATAACGAGCTACGCGAACTCGATTCAGAGCTGGCTCGCCTGACCAAGAAAGCCGCTCCAAGGTTGCTATCGCGCTTCGGTGTAGGTCCGCAGACAGCCTCGACCCTACTCATAACGGCTGGCGACAATCCCTCCCGATTGCACAACGAAGCGGCGTTGGCTGCACTTTGCGGAACCAGCCCTCTCCAAGCGTCGTCTGGAAAGGTCCAACGACATCGCCTCAATCGTGGGGGAGATCGCCAGGCCAATAACGCGCTGTGGACCATTGCATTGGTCCGTATGCGAGGTGACACGCGCACTCGTGAGTACGTTGCCAAACGCACCGGTGAGGGACTATCAAAAAAGGAAATCCACCGCTGCCTCAAGCGCTACATCGTCCGCGAGCTGTACCCTCTTATCCTGGCTGACTTGAAAGATTCCGCAACTTTGGCTTGACATAGGAGCGTCAACGCACCGACGGAAAGTTTCTGGGGGCGATTGAAAACAGCCAGCCTGTACGGCAAGAAATTCGCTACACGACAGGCGGCCATGGATGCGGTTCTGAACTGGATGGCCTTCTACAATCATCGAAGATTGCACTCGACTCTGGGTTACCTCAGTCCGATGCAATTTGAGCAACGCTGGCATGCGGCACAGCGCAAAAAAGCTGCATGAATCATGGGCTAAGAGCTACACAATTCAGGGGCAAGGTCAACCCCGACCAGGAAACGCAGCATCCCAAGTTTCAATGGAATGCCTATGTCAGGGCGACGATGGCCTTCCTGCGCAAGGATCGCAAGGACTTTGATGCCCAAGCCAAGCTTCTGAAAGAAGCCGTTGAACTCGAACCGCACAACAAGGTGAACTTCGACATCGTTGAGGGCTTCTCCATCTGCTTCGACAAGCCGTATAAAGAAGCCTACTCGTGCAGAAAGGTTCCGTAGCACTTATGTCAACCGTGATCAATCCCTCTCGTTGAAGGTGTATATGACGGAGTATGCTGAACTGAATACTCATGGGGTGCCATCCCCATTTGTTCTCCCAAAAGTCAGACATTTGCTTATCTATGGACTGGCGCTTGCGGGTCTGGCGTTCCATGCAATGCCCGTTGCGCTCGCTTCCAGCCCCTGTGAGCCTGTGCAAGCCTCATCCTTTGATTTTCTGAAACAGCCACCCTTCGTTAAAACCGGATGGACTGTCAAAACCAACGGTATAGAAAACTCCTGCCAAGTTGCATTGGTCAAAGCGTGCTTGTTCCGCATTTTGATCACCTC
>JAIFLV010000080.1 GCA_020048895.1 Rhodoferax sp.
CGATCACCTTGTCTTTGTAATCGGCAAAACGGTAGGTGTCGAACTTGGCGCGGATGGTGGGGTCCTTGGGTTTCTTCTCTTTGTACTGGTCAAGCACCCAGTCGATGGCGCTGCGGTTGCCGAGTTTGTAGGTCCATGCCTCGGGCGGGATACCACGCAGGGTGGTTTCGGTGTCGAGCGTGATGCTGCCGGACGCGGGGTCGGCGCGCAGCAGGGGTTTGGGTTGCAGTCCGGCAGCGCGGGCTTTGGCGTCGGGCGTATCAGTGCGTGTCAGCGCAAAGGGCGCCACGCCTTCATAGCCGATGTGCAAGCCCATCAGCGCCTCGCCCCACGCGGCCCATTGCCAGTAGTCTTTGTAAAACGGGATGCGCGGGAATTCGCGCTTCAGGTTTTGCGCGTACTTTTCGCGGTACAGCGGGTCGTGCAGCACGGCGTAGCAGTAGTGAAAGATACCTTCCTTGGTGATCTTGCGAGCCGACTTGCCTTTGCCAATTTCGTCGGCGTAGTGGGCGGCGAATTGTTTGAGTGCCCAGTCGGTGATGTTGTCAACCAAATTGCCAAGCCCGTCGTGCCGACAAAGTGGCAAGCCATAGGTATCGCCGACATAATGCAAGTCGAATGGTGCTCCACCAGCCAACACTCTAAACCCGGATGACATTGAGAGGCATAGGGTCTCACCTTGGATGAACTCGCGCATTGCGCCCGGCTCGTCAACCAACACATCTGAAGCGTAAACCAATCGTTTTACATACGGTCGATAAATGTAGGGGTAGATACGTTTTGGATCGAATGCTTCATTACGCCTTTGGCCAGCACGACGCTTAAGATTTCGAGACCATTTGATTTGCGTATCAAAACTTCCTGGAACGCCTAAATGTCTTTCGTAAATACTCAAAAAGAACCTTGCCTTTGCACTCAGCTCATCTATGTTTTCCCCCACTATCCATTCGTCACGATTTGTTGAAACGCCTAAGGAGAAAAGCTTAAAAATCGCCCGCTCCTTCGCCGCAGTCTTCGCCGCCTTCGTCTCCTTGCTCGCCAGCGGAATCAGCGTCTCGAAATCATTGCTCGTCAGGTTCACCCAGTTGTGCGTCTTGTCTGGCTGCACCTCGTCAAAGGCCAGGCCGCTCATTGCGTGGTTGGCAAGAAAGCCCAGTTTCTCTTCCGCCGTCTCCATCTCCGGCCTGCGCACGTAGTGCACGCGGGCTGCTCGCTTGTCCTTGGTGGTGCTGACCTTTTTGACCATGAAGCTGATGGCCACGCCAGTCTGGATACCAAACACGTTGTGCTTGGTGCCGCTGAGTTTCGGGTTGGCGCGCACGTCGCCGCCCAGGTCCACCACGTAGATGTCGGCAAACTCCTGCGCCACGGTTTTGCGAAAACCGTCAAAGGTGCGGCTCTCGATAAAACTGCGGTTGGTGACAAAGGCCAGCACCCCGTTCTCGTGCAGCCGGTCACTGGCCCAGCGGAAGAAGCGCGCATACATGTCGTAGAGCTTGGTCTTCTGCGCCGTGCTCTGGGCGATGTAGGTCTGCTTGATGCGCTTGTCAATGTCTGGGTATTCGCGGTTCTTGTTGTTGTCGTTCTCATTGGCCTGGTTGGCGTTGTAGGGCGGGTTGCCAATGACGACGCTGATGCGCTTACCGTTCTGCCGTTTGATGCGGGCTACGTTTTCCTCCGAAACGCTGCCAAAGAGCTCTGCCGTGGTGCCCTTGGCAGCAGTGTGCAGGCCCACGTTATCCAGCGTGTCCACGAAGCACAGGCTGGGGAACTCTTCGTACTTCTCCGTGATGGCGGCATACGTCGATTCAATGTTCAGGTTGGCCACGTAGTAGGGCAGGATGGCCACTTCGTTGGCGTGCAGTTCGTGCTTGTATTTGTGCTCCAGCTTTTTGGGCTGGCCGCGGAAATGTTCCAGCAGTTCGCAAATGAAGGTGCCCGTGCCGGTGGCCGGGTCGAGAATATCCACGTCCTTGTCGATCAGGTTTTTGCCAAAGTGCTTTTCGCACAGCCAGTCCGCCCCATCGATCATGAAGCGCACGATTTCATTGGGTGTGTAGACCACGCCCAGCCGGTCCGCAGCCTTGCTGTTGTAGACCTTGTAAAAGTTCTCGTAAATGATCTTCAGGAAGGTCTGCTTCTCGCCATGGCTGCTGATCTGCGCGGCGGCGGCGCGAATGGCGGCGTAGTAGGTCTCAAGTCCTTTAAGCGTTTGCTTCTTCAATGCGCCGGTGAAGAAGGCACCTTCGAGCGCATATAGCTCGCGCGCCACGTTGTTGTGCTGGTGAAAGTCGGAGTCGTCAAACACCTTGGCGAAGATTTCTTCGGTGAGGATGTGCTGGATCAGCATCTCGCGCACATCGGCGTCGGTCAGCGTGGGGTTGATGGCCTCTTGCGCGTGGAGCAAAAACTTTTCCTCGGCTTGGCGGAAGCTGGCATTGGCGTCGTGCGCGGCTTCAATCATTTCGCGCAGGGCCAGCAGCACGGCGGGCAAGTCGGTCTTGAACTGCTCCACCGCAGCGCGAAAGCCTGCAATCTCGGGCCGTTCGAAGCCAAAGAACAGCCTGAGCAGTTTCTCAAGGGCATGCGTATCGGTAACGTCACAGCGCAGCACCTCGTTTTTGTTTTGCCACAGCACGGCGACCGTGTCGTCACTGAAGATGATGTTGTCCTGTGGGTAGCCTTTGCGGAATTTCTTGCTCACCTCCTCATCCAGATCATCGTCGGCGTCTTTGGCTTCCCAGTAGCCCAGCGGCATGCGCAGCTCGTGCAATAGCGCGCCGTCGACGTTGATATTGGACTTGGTAGCGGTCTTGAGCGGGTATTCGGCCAGAAAGATCAAGTCGTGCTGTTTGCCCCAGGCTTTCAGCAAATCCTTGAACGCCTCGCGCACGATGGTTTCGCGCTGGCTGCCGCTGACCTTTTTGATGACGTCGAGCTGCTTGAGGTAATCGTTGATGAGGAGTTGGCTCATGGCATCCCAGAAGTTGTTCCGGCATTCTAGGGTGGTGTCGATTGAGGCTGCGGGATGGATAGAACAAACGCCTGGAGGCTGAAGCCGCCATAATGCGAGCACAACAGAGTGAAATCTATAGGTGTTTTCTGCCTTTGCCCCTTACTGGCTGTGCGTAATACGCTATCAAATTTGATATTGATGAAGGACATCCATGCTGCAAACCTATGAAGCTATTTACGAGCACGGGACTGTGCGCTGGTTGGAAGCGCCACCGGCCATGGATGAGGCGCGTTTGCTGGTGACTGTGTTGTCGGGCACGGTTACTACATCGGCAGTGCCAGAGACTGCGCACGGCAACAACCTGGCCGATGCCCTAAAGGCCGCTGTGTTACTCAATCCTTACCGCGACGTAGCCGACGCGGTGGCTTGGCAGCGCGAAGTCCGCAGTGACCGTATTTTGCCGGGTCGTGATTCCGTCTGATCAATCCTGCGCGGGTTGGCGGCTAGTGGTAGCCTTGGGCTCAATGGTTCTGCGACCCCCGGTGCGCCCAGCCTGTGGTGTGTTTTTCGATGATGCTGAAGAGCTCATACATCACCATCGCCATGGCACCCACCACCACCAGACCGGCGAAGGCCAGGCCCATCTGCATGGCCGAGCCCGCAGAAATCAACAGGTAGCCGATGCCCTCGTTGGAGGCGGTCATCTCGGAGACGGTGGTGCCGACGAAGGCCAGTGTGATCGCAACCTTGAGCGAGGCGTAGAAGTACGGCATGGAGCGCGGCAGGCCGACCTTGACCAACACGTCCCAACGCTTGGCACCCAGAACCCGCAGCACGTCTTCCAGCTCCGGCTCCAGCGTGGCCAGCCCGGTGGCGATATTCACCATGATGGGGAAGAAACTGATCAGGAAGGCAGTGAGAATGGCGGGGCCCGCTCCGATCCCAAACCACACCACCAGAATCGGCACAAACGCTGCCTTGGGCAACGCGTTGAAAGCGGTCATCAGCGGGTACACGGCGGCGTAGGCCAGGCGTGAACTGCCAATAACGAAGCCCAGCAGCACACCCACCACAATGGCCAGCCCAAAGCCCGCCATCGTCACCCAGAAGGTGCGCCAGGCGTGGCCGGCAATCAGCCCGCGGTACTCGATGAATTGGTCCCAGATGCGCAACGGGCTGGGGAAGATGAATTCGGACACATTCAACGCCGAGCACAGAATCTGCCACAGCGCAATCACCGCCACCAGCAGGATCCACGGTGACCAGAGTTCGACTTGTTTGCTGTTCATACGACTTCCCTCTCGGCAGTGGAGCGCGGCGTCTGGCGGATGGCACCAATATGGCTGCGCAGCTCATGCACTATGTCGGTGAATTCTTTGGTGTAGGTGAGCTCCAGATCGCGTGGGCGCGGCAGGTCGATGCTGCGCTGGACCACAAAGCGCCCCGGGCTCTTGCTCATGACGTACACCGTGTCGGCCAGAAACACTGACTCTCGCAGGTCGTGCGTGACCAGAATCACGTTGAACCGCTGCTCAGTCCAGAGATCACGCAAGATGCACCACAGTTCTTCGCGCGTGAAGGCGTCCAATGCGCCGAACGGTTCGTCGAGCAGCAGCATCTTGGGCTCGTGGATGAGGGCCCGACAGATGCTGGCGCGCTGTTGCATGCCACCCGAGAGCTGCCAGGGAAACTTGTCCTCGTAGCCGCCGAGCCCCACCTTTTGCAGCAGCTTGCGGGCGCGCTCCACGTACTCGGCACGTTTGGATTTGAAGCTGCTGCGAAACGGCTCCACAATTTCCAGCGGCAGCAGCACGTTGTCCACCGTGGTGCGCCACGGCAGCAGCGAGGGCGCCTGAAACGCCATGCCGGAAATCTTGAGCGGCCCGGTCACGGGCTGCCCGTCGATCTTGATTTTGCCCATGGAGGGCATCTTCAGCCCGGTGGCCAGCTTCATAAAGGTGGACTTGCCGCAACCCGACGGACCCACGATGGCGATGAACTCGCCTTGGCGAACCTTCAGGTCGATGGCCTCCACTGCAAAGTGGTTCTCCTTGAGCATCTGCTCGTTGTAGGCCAGCCAGACGTCGTCAAAGTCGACAAACAGGGGGGCAGATGGCAAAACCGAGTCACTCATGAAATAAGCCTCCAGCGCCCGTATTCAGTGCGTAAGCAGCTATGAATTTCAGAGCATATAGACCGTTGCCGGCGGTATCACTTCTTTGGGAAAACGGCCAATTCGGCCACGGAAGGCAGGAACGAGCCATTCCACACCACGTCCGGGTTGACCCGTGTCTTGGTTGCAAAGGCGTCCGACACCTGGCTGGCCATCAGCGAGAGCCGGCCGGGAACAATCTGGCCAAACCCCTCGGCGCGTGCATTGGGGCTGGTCACCACAGTGTCAATGGCGAGCTTGAGGCGGCGCGTTTCCAGCTCGGCGTTGATGATGCCGTCACGCGCTTTCACATCGGCAATTGCCGCAGCCGGATTGGCCAATACCTCTTTGACGCCCTTGGCAAACGCCGCCAGGAAGGCCTTGACCGCAGCCGGGTTGTCCTTGAGCAACTTGGGTGACACGATGATGGCATTGCCGTACAGCTTGACGCCGTAGTCCGGGTAGGGCAACACCACCACATCCGCAGCTTTGACGCCGCGGGCTTCCAGGTTCAAAAGCGACGTGAAGGTAAAGCCGGTGATGGCGTCCACGTCGCCGCGCACCAACATGGTTTCGCGCAGCGGCGGGTCCATCGATATCCATTGCACCGCGCCCACAGTATTGGCCTTGGAGAAGATCGGGAAAGCACGGCGGCCGGCGTCAAATACGGGAGCACCCAGCTTCTTGCCTGCCAGGTCGGCGGGCGTCTTGATGCCTGACTTCTTGAGCGCCATGACTGACGCCGGCGTGTCGTTGTAAACCATCATCACAGCCACCGGCTTGTTGGGCGCGTCGGGGTTGTTGGCGTGAAACTCCATGAGCGCCGCCAGATCGGCAAACCCCATGTCATAGGCACCCGATGCCACCCGTGTCACGGTGCCTCCCGAGCCGTTGCCGGCGTCGATGCTGACATCGAGTTTGGCATCCTTGAAGTAGCCTTTGGCAGCCGGTGTCAGGAACAGGGCGGAAGGACCTTCGAAGCGCCAGTCGAGCTGGAACTTGATGGAGGTGGTCTGCGCCTGTGACCAGGTGGCCGACACGACGGCGACGGCAGCAAAAATGCCCTTGAGAAGATGGCGTTTGTTCATGGTGGCTCCGGTGAAGCGGGTTGGAAGTGTGCGGTTTAGCCAGGGCATGCAAGATCAATGCCTGACCCGCGATGGGTCAAATTGGTGCATCGGCAAAAACCGGCATGGCCTGCTATTTGCTAGTCAGGTGATCGGAATGTTTTCAATTCGCCAACTTCTAAGAGGAAATTTCATGATGCACCAACCTATTGCACGCGCACTGGTCTGCGCCGGATCGGTCGCCTGGGCGCTGTCGGCACAGGCCGCCACGTTCAGCGACACCTCCATCGGGTACCGCTACGGCACCGACTTTGCCGAGCCCTTCAATCCCAACGCCATCGCCAAGGACATCATCAACCTCAACCACATCAGTGGTTACAAGTACGGCACCAATTTCTTCAACGTGGACATGCTGCTCTCCGACAGCAAAGACCCGGCCGGCAAAGGCTCCACCAATGGCGCGCAGGAAGTGTATGTGGTCTACCGTCATATGGTCGACCTGGAGAAAGCTACCGGCTCCAAGTATGCGTTCGGGCCGGTGCGCGGTATGGGTATCACCGCTGGTTTTGACTACAACACCAAGACCGACGCTGGCTACAACTCCAAGAAGCGCATGCTTGTGGCAGGCCCGACTTTCATGATGGATGTGCCTGGTGTTTTGAACATCAGCCTTCTTTATCTTTGGGAGAGCAACGCACCGTTCAACACCTTCAGTGGCGTATCGACTCCTCGCTACAACTACGACCCGCACGCCATGCTCGGTGTGGTGTGGGGTATTCCGTTGGGCGCAAGCGGTTTCTCATTTGAAGGTTTTGCCAACTTCATCGCCGCCAAGGGCAAAAACGAGTCCGGTGCAGATACGGCAGCGGAAACCAACATCGACATGCAAATCATGTACGACTTGAGCTCGGTGATCAGCGCGCCACCCAAGAGCCTCAAGCTCGGGCTCGAATACCAATACTGGAAAAACAAGTTCGGTAACAACAGCGACGGCCCTGCAGGAAAAGGTGCCTTTGCCCAGACACCGATGGTGCGGGTGGAATACCACTTCTGATCGGCCATTGCGCGCGTGACACAAGCGCTAGCACGAAGGAAATCATTTCCCTTGAGACTTCCACAATGGCCTCCCAAGGGGAACCGAAAGTGTAAAAGAGTGTTTAAACGATAGCATTTGGCCAGCCTGCCATCCACAATAGTTGGATAGCGGGGGCGGTCACATTGGTCACATATATTCTGGTTTCGTTATCACTAGTTGCATGCATAGCGGCCACCGTGTTGGCCATCAAACTGCGGCGCACGCTTGCCGACAAGAGAAAGCTTCAAAGGTACGTTGCCAAGCTGCAAGTGGCTGAGAAATCCCTGAAAAAGCACGCGTTCTTCGACCCCCTCACCGGTCTGCCCAATCGACTGCTCCTGCTGGATCGGTTTCAACGGGCCATGGAGCACGCCAAGCGCAGTCAGAAGCAGTTTGCGGTGCTCATGGTGGACCTGAACAAATTCAAGGCGATCAATGACACCTACGGGCACGCAGCCGGCGACACCGTACTCATCACCGTCGCAGACCGCCTGAGCGCATCGGTCAGGTCCTCCGACACCGTGGCACGGTTGGGTGGTGACGAGTTTGTCCTCATCATTGAATCCATCGTTGAGCGGGAACAGGTCATCGCCCTGGGGCACAAGCTGATTGATTTGCTCTCGGAGAAGGTCACGCTCGATTCCGGCGAGGTCGTCAGCCTGGGTGGCAGTATTGGTTTTGCCTGGTACCCCAAGGATGGGGAGAACCTGAAAGACATTCTGGCGGTTGCGGATCAGGCGATGTACTTCTGCAAGACATCGGGGTTGATGCCGCTTTCATAGTGGCAGAAACGAAAAACTCGCAGCGTTTCTACAGGGCTCACGTCGATCAGCGCAGCAGCAGACGATCGTTATCCTGTAGCTTGAACTCCGACACCACCTGCACCAGGTCCTCGGCCTGCGACTTCAGACTCATCGCCGCGGCGGCCATTTCCTCCACCAGCGCGGCGTTCTGCTGGGTGACCTGGTCCATCAGCTTCACCGCTTCGCCCACCTGCGAGACACCCAGGCTTTGCTCGGCGCTGGCCACGCTGATCTCGCCCATGAGGTCGGTCACGCGGCGGATGCGGCTCACCACCTCGGTCATGGTGGCACCGGCACGGTCCACCTGAAGGGTGCCTACCTCGACACGTTCGACACTGGCATTGATGAGTGTCTTGATCTCCCTTGCGGCCGCAGCAGACCGCCCCGCCAGACTGCGCACCTCGCTGGCAACCACCGCAAAGCCGCGTCCCTGCTCACCAGCCCGTGCAGCCTCCACGGCGGCGTTGAGGGCCAAAATGTTGGTCTGAAACGCGATGCCGTCGATCACCTGGATGATGTCGGCAATCTTGCGCGATGAAGTGTTGATCTCCTTCATGGTCTCCACCACCTGCGCCACGGCATCACCGCCCTGCACTGCCGTCGCCGAGGCATCCACCGCCAGCTGGTTGGCCTGGCGTGCGCTGTCGGCGTTCTGCTGCACCGTGGAGCTGAGCTGTTCCATGGAGGCTGCTGTCTGCTCAAGTGAACTGGCCTGGTTCTCGGTGCGCGACGACAGGTCGGCATCGGCCTTGGCAATGGCTGCACTTGCCGTGGCGACGCCCTGGGAGCCATCGCGTACATCGGTGACCACCTTGATCAGATGGTCCTGCATTTCCTTGAATGCAATCATCAGACGCGCAGTTTCATTGCTGCCACTGGCATCGAATTGGGTGGTCAGATCGCCCTGCGCCACGGCAGTGGAAATTTGCACCGCCTGGTTGATGGGGCGGGTGATGGAGCCAATCGTCCAGATCGCCATAAAGCCCCCCACCAGCAGTGCTGCCACCACCGTAGCGCCGATGAAATACACCACACTGGCCGAAGCGGCCTGGGTTGCGTCGGTGGACTCCTTGAGCAATGTGTCCTGGTAGCGCAAAAGTCCGTCGAGCGCTTCAAAGTAGACCTGCTGCGCGGGAACCACCTTCTCCAAGAGCAGCGCCTTGGCCTCAAAGACCTGCCCGCCCACCGACAACTCCATCGCTTCGGCCTGCAGGGGGTCGTAAACAGCGCGTCGGTCTGCGACGGACTTCAGCAGTGCCCGTCCATCCGCAGCAGAAATCTGCTGGGCCAGGCCATCGAGCTCGCTGCCAATGCGCTTGCGGGCTGCATCGATGCGGTCAGCCTCTTTTTTGATAACCGCGCTGTCGGAGACGAGGATGATGTTGCGCAGCGCGATGGCGATCAAATTGACGTCGGATTTGATGGTATTGACCGAGGCGATCCGGGGGATGCGCTCATTGACCACCTGGCCAAACAGCGCGTTGATGGTGCCCACCTTCCACTGGGAGATGCCGCCAAGCAGTGCCGTCAACAGCCCCAGCATGCCAAACCCGAGAATCAGTCGGGTGGAGATTTTCATGTCGTTGAAATTCATGATCCGAATTCTCCAAAGTCATTCAGTGCCATGCGGTCTGCACCCCAGCAATAACCAAAAAGGCCCGGGTTCCCCCGGGCCTTTGACTGGAGGTGGCCTACATCATGCCACCATGCCCATCATGCGCGGCAGCCACAATGTCATGGTGGGCCAGTAGGTCACCAACACCAGGAAGCCCAGCATGGTGAGCAACCACGGCCACACAGCGATGGTCAGCTCGGTAATACCCATCTTGGTGATGCCCGAGGCCACATACAGGTTCAGACCCACCGGCGGATGGCACATACCGACTTCCATGTTCACCACCATGATGATGCCAAAGTGCACCGGGTCGATGCCGAGTTTCATTGCAATTGGGAACAGGATGGGCGCCAGGATCAGCACGATCGAGGAGGGCTCCATAAAGTTCCCTGCAATGAGCAACAACAGGTTTGAGATCAGCAGAAAGCCGATCACTCCAATGCCGGTACCAATCATGTTGTCAGCCATTTGCTGTGGAATGTTCTCGTGGGTGAGCAGGAAGGAGAACAACACCGCGTTGGTGATGATGTACAGCAGCATGGCGCTCATGTTGGCACTGGACAGCAGCACGCGGGGCACGTCTTTGAGGCCCATGTCCTTGTAGACAAATACCGCGACAAAGAAGGCGTACACCGCACTCATGGCCGCCGCCTCGGTGGGTGTGAAGATGCCGCTGTAGATACCACCCATCACCACCACGATCAGCAGCAAGCCCCACACCGCCTTGCGAAACGACACCCAGCGCTCGCCCCACGTGGCCTTGGTCTGGCGCGGGTAGTTGAATTTCTTGGCACGCCACCAGGTGGTAAGGCCCAGCAGGAACGCCAGGAAAATGCCGGGCACCACACCCGCCATGAACAGGGCGCCCACGGATGTGTTGGTGGAGACCGAGTACATCACCATCACGATGGACGGCGGGATCAGGATACCCAGTGCCCCCGAAGTGGTGATCACCCCGGCACCAAACGACTTGGGAAAACCAGCCTTCACCATCGCCGGCATCAAAATCGAGCCAATCGCCACCACGGTGGCCGGGCTTGAGCCCGACACCGCCGCAAACAAAGCGCACGCCAGCACGCCGCCCAGGCCCAGACCACCATACCAGTGACCGACCATGGAAGTGGCGAATGCGATCATGCGCCGCGCCACGCCGCCATGGGTCAGGAAGTTGCCCGCCAGAATGAAGAACGGAATCGCCATGATTTCGAACTTCTCGATGCCGGTGAACAACTTGAGCGCCACGGATTCGATCGGCACCTCCGTCAGGAAGAAAAGGAACGAGAGAACCGTCAGACCCAGTGAAATGGAGATCGGCATGCCAGTGAGCATGAGCACCACCAGCAGAAACAAAATGATCATTGCATTCATTTCGTGTCTCCCTTGTCGTTCAAGTCTTTCGGGTGCAGGTTGTCCCGCATGCTGTAGATCGTGTCATCTTCGCCGGGTGCCAGGGGAGCAACTTCATCCAGACCGTCCACATGGCCGTGGTCGTGGTGCGGCAGTTCACCGGTTTTCAGGAAGCTCCGAGTCACCTGCAGAAAGCGAAAGCACATCAGGTACGAACCCATGGGAATGACTGAGTACACCATCCAGGTCGGCCATTCCAGATCGGGTGTTGTGGGGCCCTCGGGTGTATCACCCAAGTCCATTCCGAAGGTAGAGAAAACGTAATGATGCATGCCGTTTTCCCAGACAAAGCGCAGGCCCAGGGTGCCCACAATGCCGGTGAACAGTGCGCCCGCAAGGAGACCGAACACCACAAACTTGGCACGACGACTGTCGGACATGCGGTTGATCAGCACATCCACGCCCACGTGGATACCGGTGCGCACGCCATAGGCCGCACCAAACTTGGCCATCCACACAAACATGATGATGCACAACTCCTGCGCCCAGCCCATGTGAATGGACAGCAGCCAGTCCTGCACACCAGGAATGGCAAAGCCCGTGGCGTACCGGTGCACGACAGACGCAAAAATGATCAGCGTCGCCGCCCCCATGAGGAAGGTGATGATCCACTCTTCCAGATGATCCAGAATTTTCATGACGAGTCTCCTTGAGGTGACAAAAAAGCCCGGACCGTGGTCCGGGCTTTTCATGGCTGATTACAGCTTGGCTGGATCGAAACCAGTCTCTTTGTAGATGCTCTGGATCAGCTCTTTGCCAATGCGCGACTCCATTTCGGAATGCACTTTGACAGTGGCTTTCTTGAACTCAAGCCGTTCGGCAGCAGTCGGGGTGTACACGGTGGTCTTGCCCGACTTTTTCACCGCCTCCAGCCCGGCGTCGTTCTCTTTCTTGGCCACGTCGTTGGCGTACTTGGTGGCTTCGGCCATGGCCTCTTCAAGCTGCTTGCGAATGTCTGCGGGCAGGCCATCCCAGAACTTCTTGTTGGTAATGACGGCATAGCCCAGGTAGCCGTGCTCGGACAGTGTCAGGTGCTTTTGCACCTCGTGCATTTTTTGGGTATAGAGGTTGGAGATGGGGTTCTCCGTGCCGTCCACCACGCCGGTTTGCAGGGCCTGGTACACCTCGGAGAAGGCCAGCACCTGGGGCAGGCTGCCCAAGGAGCGCATTTGCGACTCGAGCACCTTGGACGACTGGATACGCATCTTCAACCCCTTCATGTCCGCTGGGGTCTTCATCGGCTTGTTGGAAGAGAACGATTTGAAGCCATTGTCCCAATAGGCCAGGCCACGAATACCCTTGGGCTCGAGTTTGTCGAGCAACATCTTGCCGGCCGGGCCTTGCGTCACCTTGTGCAACTCGTTGTAGTCGTCAAAGATGTAGGGCAGGTCAAACACTTCAAACTCTTTCACACCCAGGGGGCCGAACTTGGCCAGCGAAGGGGCCAGCATCTGCACAGCGCCGATTTGCAGCGCTTCCATCTCTTCTTTGTCTTTGTAGAGCGTGCTGTTGGCATACACCTCGATCTTGACCTTGCCCTTGGTCAGCTCTTCGGCTTTCTTCTTGAAAAAGTCCGCGGCATGGCCCTTGGGGGTGTCGTTGGCCACGACGTGGCTGAACTTGATGACGATAGGTGCCTGGGCAAAAACAGGCAGGCTCAGGGCTGCTGCTGCGGCCACGGCAAGCAGGGTGTGCAGGGAAGTACGACGTTTCATGAAATAGCTCCTCGGGTTGTTGTGCAGCCATTGTCGGAAGTCCGCCGACCCCCGCCAATTGTGGATTTCCACATTTCTGCAGCCAGTACAACCCCGGCCAGGGGGCCTCGTGCCCTAAACTCATTGCCCATGTCCCCCACGTTCAACGCCCCGCCCAAGGCCCCGCACACTTCGTTGCTGCGCCGCAGCGTATGGGCCTGGCCGCTGGTGCTGGCGCTGATTTTTGTCGCGTTGGTAGGGCGCTGGCTCCAGTGGTCGGACGAACAGGAGCGCGAAGAGGACCGGCGCAACCTGATCGCCGATGTCCTGACCCTGGAGACCCGCATGAGCGAGTGGCTGGCGCGCGAAGACAACGAGATCAAGTTGCTGGCGTCGACCCTGCCGCGGCGCGTGGACGATACAACCCTGCTACGCTACCGGGCAGTGGCACAGGGCTTGCGGCGCCTGTGGGTGAGCGTCACCGTCATCGACGCAGACAACCGGCTCCAGGCGCACGTGCCAACGCCCATGCAGCACCCGGATACGCACCCGATCAGCGGTGGCATTGATGACACCGGTCTTTCGGCGCACTTGTCCACGCCACTGCGCAGCGGCGGACGGCTGATCGTGCGCTTTGCTCCTTCGGCATTGTTGCGCCAGACCGTGCCATGGTGGATCTCCCGAAAATACGATGTCCGCCTGATGGATGACTACGGCCAGCGCATTGCGACCACGGCCGATGCTGTGACGCTGAGCGGGCAACAGAGTTATCGCGTCAGCATGGAGCCGCAGATGCCGGAGGCCTACCTGGAGCTCACCAGCCGCGAAGTACGCAGGGCCTGGTGGCGCACCTTGCCAATGGCACTGATGGGGGTGTTTCTGGTGCTCAGCGCTGCCGCGTCCGTGATGTTGCGGCGCCAGATGCGTGAGGTAGCCAGTGCCGAAGACCGCTGGCGCACCGAGGCCGCCTGGCGACGGGCGATTGAAGACTCTTTGACGGTGGGGCTGCGCGGACGCGATCTGGATGGCCGTCTAGTCCACGTCAACCGCGCCTTTTGCAAACTGGTGGGCTATGCGCCGGAGCAGTTGCTGGGCCAGTTGCCGCCCATGCCGTACTGGCTTCCCAATGCAGTAGAAGACAGTATGCAGCGCCACCTGCGCAATATGGCGGGTGCAGCACCGACGGAGGGCTATGAGGCACGCTGGCAGCGCGCCGACGGCATGCCCATCGACGTGATGGTGTTTGAGTCGCCTCTGGTCGATGCACGGGGTGTGCAGATGGGCTGGATGGGCTCGATCGTGGACATTACCGCGCGCAAACGTTCGGAAGAACGTGAACGCCGCCATCTGGAGGCTTTGGGAAATCAGGCACGCCTGACCACCCTGGGCGAGGTGGCCTCTGCCTTGGCACACCAGCTCAACCAGCCCTTGGCGGCCATGGCCAGCTACAACGCAGGCGTAGTGCGTACATTGGAAGGCATGCAGTTTTCCGATACCGCTGTGCTCAATGCGCTGCGCCGCGAAGGTGAGCAAGTGGCGGAGGCCGGGCGCATCGTGCAACGCATCCGTGGCTTCCTCACGCGCCGTGCCCCGCAACCCGAACACTGCCAGGTGGGCGACATTGTGCGGCGCGCCCTGGATTTGCTGCGTCGTGACTTGCAACGCCACCATATCCATGTGCAATCCCACATCGCTGACCCATTGCCAGATGTGCTGGCCGACCCGGTGCTGGTGGAGCAGGTACTGATTAATCTGGTGCGCAATGCGGCCGATGCCCTCGGTGGTCTGCCCCATCCGAGAATTGAGGTCTCGGTAAGCCGGGCAGGCAATCGTTTTGTGCGCGTTGATGTGGACGACAACGGCGAGGGCCTGGGTGGGCGCGGCATCGACGAGTTGGCCGCACCATTTCATTCGACCAAACCCGAGGGCATGGGTATGGGTCTGGCCATATGCCGCTCGGTCATCGAGGCACACCATGGTGCACTCGAAGCGGGTAGCGGCCCGATGGGCGGCGCGCGCCTGTCATTCACGCTCCCTCTTGAAATTGTGGAGGTCCAGCCATGACTTCGGGCCAACCTGCTTTCATACCCGCCGTCCACCTGGTAGACGACGAGGCCTCCGTGCGTGATGCACTCACTTTTCTGCTGCAATCGCACGGCTTGACGGTCCTCGCCTACGCCAGTGGCCCCGAGTTTCTGGCGGCGCTGGATGCCGACGGCGCACGCGGCTGCATCGTGCTGGACGTTCGCATGGAGCCGATGTCGGGCTTGCAGGTGTTTGACGAGTTGCTGGAGCGACACACCATGTTGCCTGTGCTGTTCCTCTCAGGCCACGGCGATATACCGATGGCGGTGGACGCATTGCAAAAGGGGGCTTTTGACTTTCTGGAAAAGCCCTTCAACGGCGACGCGCTGGTGTCGCGGGTATTGCGTGCTCTGGCCCAGGAACAGGCGCACCATTCGCAACAAACGGAACACCTGCAAGAGGCGGACAGGCTGGCCAGCCTGTCCGAGCGTGAACGCGCTGTGATGCACCTTGTGGCGGCCGGCAAACTCAACAAGGTGATTGCCGACACCTTGTGTGTATCGGTGCGCACGGTGGAGGTCCACCGCGCCCGGGTTTTCGCCAAACTCGGCGTGCGTTCCTCCGCCGAGTTGGCCACCTTGCTGACGAGGCTTGGTCTTGGCGAAGAACCAGTACGAGGCCACAAGGGATAATCCCCATACGATCCGGAGCATGGCGCAACCAGGCGTTCATGTGCCGGTGCTTGCTTACGTTGCCAAAGATGAATGGAGCAAATTGCAATGCCAACCATCTCCATGTTTTACGGGATTCTTATCCGGATGTTTTTCCGTGACACTGAGAAGCACCATGTGCCGCACATCCATGCCGAGTACCAGGGTGCAGTGGCGGTGTACTCCATTCTTGACGGTACTGTGTTGGCTGGTAACCTTCCACCCAACAAACACAAACTTGTAGTAGCGTGGCTTGAGGTGCGCCAAGATGACTTGGTTGCCGACTGGAGTTTGGCAGTTAACGGCAAGACGCCTTTTCGGATCAAAGGATTGGACCAATGAAAATTGCGCAGCTTCACGTTGAAACCAACTGGATCTTATCTGTCGTTGACCAAGATGGCCGCAGGGGAAGATTTGATGTCAGCCCCTACTTGGAAGATGAAGCCTTTGCTCCGCTGAAGGACCCCAACGAGTTTGCCAAAGTCAGCAATGGCGGCTATTTTGTCGAATGGGAATGCGGAGCGGACTTGTCCGCCGACACGATTGAGGCACGATGGAGTAATGTTACGGAACTGGAGACAGCCTCAGGAACCTGAGCCAGTCACCCAATGCCGTCCCGGCATCCGGTAAGGGGATAATCGCGCCCCTATGGCACTGATTACCCTCCTTGACGCCCAGCTCGCATTTGGGCACGTTGCACTGCTCGACCACGCAGCTTTTTCACTTGAAACCACGGAACGCGTGGGGCTGATTGGCCGCAATGGGGCAGGCAAGTCCTCGTTGCTCAAAATTCTGGCGGGCATGGAAAAACCCGACGATGGCACGGTGCAGGTGCAGAACCACACCCGCATCGCGTTTGTTGCGCAGGAGCCGCAGCTCGACGCCGATGCTACGATTTTCGAAGCGGTTCGCGCAGGTCTGGCGCGCGTAATCGACCTGATTGATGAATATTCCCAGGGCCACGGCGACCTCGACGCGATGCAGAGCGAAATCGAGGCGCTGGACGGCTGGAACTGGGAGCAGCGCGTTGGCGAGACCCTGCACCGCCTGCACCTGGACCCAGAGGCTATCGTGAATACACTCTCCGGCGGCACCAAGAAACGGGTGGCACTGGCGCAGGCATTGGTGTCGCAGCCCGATGTGCTGCTGCTGGACGAACCCACCAATCATTTGGATCTGGACAGCATCGAATGGCTGGAAGGATTGCTGGTGGAGTTCAAGGGTTCCATCATCACCATCACCCACGATCGCACGTTTCTGGACAAGGTGGCGACCCGCATCGTCGAGCTCGACCGGGGGCAACTGATGTCTTACCCTGGCAACTTTGGCGCGTATCTGGTGCAAAAGGAAGAGCAGTTGGCGCAGGAGGCGGTCATCAATGCAAAGGCCGACAAGCTGCTGGCGCAGGAAGAAATCTGGATTCGCAAAGGCGTGGAGGCCCGGCGCACCCGCGCTACGGCGCGCATCGTGCGCCTGGACGAGTTGCGTGCCAAACGGGAGGCTCGACGCGAGGCGGTAGGCAGCGTCAATATGGACATTGCCAGCGGTGCAGCCAGTGGCAAGCTGGTGTCCGAGATGACGCATGTGTCCAAGCATTTTGGCGAGCGCGCGATCGTGAAAGATTTCTCCGCCACCATCCTGCGCGGCGACAAGATCGGCTTGCTGGGACCCAACGGCGCCGGCAAGACGACCCTGCTGAAGATGATTCTGGGTGAATTGAAACCCGATCCGGCCCCCGCCAACGCACCCAAACCTGAGCCAGGCCACAGCCCCTGGGGCACGGTACGCCTGGGTGCCAACGTGACCGTGGCCTACTTTGACCAGATGCGCAACGCGCTGGACCTGGACGCCACGCTGGAGGACTTCATCAGTCCAGGCTCCGAATGGATCGAGATCGGCAACCGGCGCCAGCACGTCAAGAGCTATCTGGGCGATTTTCTGTTTTCACCAGCGCGCGCCAACTCGCCGGTGCGCTCACTCAGTGGTGGCGAGCGCAACCGGCTGCTGCTGGCGCGCCTGTTTGCAAGACCTGCGAACGTGCTGGTGCTGGACGAACCCACGAACGACCTGGACATCGACACGCTCGAGTTGCTCGAAGACCTGCTGCAGAACTATGACGGCACGGTGTTCCTGGTCAGCCACGACCGCACCTTCATGGACAACGTGGTCACCAGCACCATCGCCTACGAGGGCGACGCCAAGTGGCGCGAGTACGAAGGCGGCGTCAACGACTGGTTGACGCAGAGCCGCCGCGCCAGCGATATTGCACAAAGCAAGGGACAAAAAGGCTCGAAAGCCTTTAACTACGAGCGTGAGCAGCTAGCAAAACAGGAGCAACTGATGGCATCTGCCACGCCCGCCCCTGCTGCGTTCAGCCCTGCCGCACCGAGCACCAAAGCACGCAAACTCAGCTTCAAGGAGCAGCGCGAACTCGACGGCCTGCCCGACGCCATCGCTGCACTGGAAGTCGAGCAGGAGCAAATCACCCAGACTCTGGCCGACGGCACCCTCTACGCCACCGACAACGCCCGCGCCATCAGCCTGACAAGCCGCAGCGCACAGATCGACGACGAACTGATGGCGGCGCTGGAGCGTTGGGAGGAATTGGGGAAACCTTCCGCTTAACGGAATCAACGCAACCAGTTCTCAACCCATTCCATGGTTTGAAAGTTGACCTTAGACTTGCTCCATGAAACCAATTGTCTATATTGAGTCCTCCGTCATCAGCTATTTGACAGCACGGGTCTCGGACGACCCGGTGAGAAATGCATGGCAAGTGGTGACCACTCAGTGGTGGAACACAAGGATGCAGGCCTGCCATGCAGTTATTTCACCGTACGTCATTGAAGAAGTCAGTGCGGGAGACGCGGCCGCTGCAAAACTGCGCATGGATGCCATCCGCGGCTTGGGCTTGCTCGACCTCAACGAGGAAATCGAAGCGCTGGCTGACTTTCTGCTGCTCGGTGGCGGATTGCCGCCGAAGGCGCGTTTCGATGCGCTGCATGTCGCTTGTGCCGCATACCACCGGGTGAACGTGGTGCTAACCTGGAATTTCAAACTCATCGCCAACCCAACGCAGTTGCCGGTGATGCGCGGACTTTGCGACGCAAGGGGTTACCGGCTGCCCGAATTGGTCTCACCCCTGGAAATGATGGAGAACTGACTATGCCCGATCAAACTCAGCACGCCCTATGGCATGACCCCATTCTTCAGGAATTGCACGATGTTCGTTCGCAGTTGGTGGAACGACACCACGGAAACATGTCGGCCTATTCGCAAGCCGCCAAAGCGCATGCCTTGGCGCTTGGATTCCGATTCGAACCCATTGGGTTCAACGCAACTCATTTGTTAGCCGAAGGCACTGACACAACCGCCTCGCGGGAAATTCTGGTCACAAGTACCGATTGACGACGCCTTGATGGCTACCTGGAGCGGTTGGAAGAGTTGGGCAAGCGGGGCTGAGGTGGTGCAGGTGGCACTTGGAAAGCAC
>JAIFLV010000020.1 GCA_020048895.1 Rhodoferax sp.
CGGTCCTCCAGCTCGGTGGACAAGGGCATGGCCCAGAGGTCGCCGTGGCGGGTGTGAAAGCGGTAGGGCAATTCGTCGTTGACCCAGTCGCAGAAATAGTCGATGCCATTGGCCTTGAGCAACTCGGGCGTGTGTTCGCTCTCGAGTTTGCCGGGGCTCAGCCACCCGCGCACTTGCTGCCCTGAGAGCTCGCGCAGGCGTTGCAGCGAGCGCTGTACCAGATCAGCCTCATCGGCCTCCGACAAGCCGCCGGCATGCGGCGTGTCCATGCTCCAGGAGTGGCCCAGAATCTCGTTGCCACGCTCTTTCACTGCGCCCAGCAGGTAGGGGTAGCGCTCGGCCAGCCGCGCATTGATGGCAAAAGTGGGTTGGATGCCGTACTGGTCAAACGCCTTGAAGAATCGGTAGATGCCGACCCGGTTGCCGTAGTCGCGCAGCGTGTAATGGCGCAAGTCCGGGTAGGGCATGGTCATCGAGCCCGGCAGCTTGACCGGCTTGCCTGCCGGGTTCATCGGGAAGTGTTGCAGGCTGACATTCACCCACAGCGCCAGCTTCTTGCCATCGGGCCAGACCACCGGCGGGCGCTGCGTCAGCATCGACCACGCGTAGCGGTCGTGGTCCATGCCGTAGCGGCGTTTGGGGTATTCCATGCAGGCTTGATCGAGTGCCATGGTCATCCTTTGGGTTGATGCGCGGCGATGTCGGCAGCGCTCTGGTCGTAGCCGTTGGCGAGGTAATGTTCGGCAATTTCGCGTCCGGTGGTTACCCATACATCAGAGTGGCCGGTGATGTACTCCAGCGCTTCTTCAAAGGCCTTGAGACGGTGCGGGCAACTCACCTGGTAGTTGTGCGTGGGGATGCACATTACCGTGCCCGATTCGGCACCCTCAGCGTACAGGCGATCAAAGCTGTCCTTGATCATCTGGCCATAACGCCGTGGCTCGATCTTGTTGACCACATAGACGATGGTGTCATTGAGTTCCAGCGAATACGGCACGGAGACAAAACGCTGGCCGCCGCGCACCTTGACCGGGGTGGGCTGGTCGTCGTGAAACAAGTCACAGGTGTAGATGCCGCCAAGCTCGGCAAACAGATCGACCGTCACTTCACTGTGCGAGAGCGCAGGCGCCAGGTAGCCGGCCGGGCGGCGCCCGGTGTGCTGCTCGATGACTTCCATCGATTCGAGCAGTGCACTGCGCTCCTGCGCTTCGGACATGCCATAGGTGTAACGCGTGTTGTAGATACCGTGGCTGAAAAACTCCCAGTCGCGCTCCTTGCACATCGCGATGATTTCCGGGTGGTGGGTACACAGAGCGGTGGAGAGCGAAATCGAGCCGCGGATGCCGTACTTTTCGAGCAGGTTCATCTGGCGCATGTGGCCGACACGGTTGCCATAGTCGCGAATCGAGTAGCCCGGCACCGCAGGATAGGGGTGTGGCCAGGGCGTGCGCTGCGGGTTCTTGGGCGGGTCGAGTTCGTAAAACTCGATGTTGGGCGCGACCCAGAACGCCACCCGTGCTCCGTTGGGCCAGCGGATCTTCGGGCGGTTTTGGTAGGGCCAGTAGTCGTAGTAGCCGGTGTCTTCGCGCATGGGTGGCTCCTTGTCAGGTCAAAGCGCAGCGACAGTCTTGTCCAGCCAGCCCAGCGTTTCGTTGACGTCGACCACATCGGCATATTTCAGCATCAGGTCGGTCAGGTTGGCGAAGTGGTAGCTTTCGTGCTTGTCGGCAACGCACTGCTCGGGCACGATGGTGCGGTAGCCGCGCGAGAGTGAATCCACCGCACCGGCACGCACACAGCCTGAGGTCGAGCCGCCGGTGATCACCACGGTGTCGCACTGGTGCCAAACCAGCAGCGACTGCAGGGGGGTTTCGAAAAACGGCGAAGGCATGCGCTTGCAGTAGATCAGATCGGTACCATGCTGTATTTCGCAGCGATCGTCGAGTTCGGCGCGACGCGAGCCGTGCTTGATGTTTTGCAGCGAGTCGGGTGTATTGGTGCGCGTACCCCACACGCCGGCGTCTTCGGCCGAGTCGGCATAGGCCACATGGGTCCAGACCACCGGCCAGCCCAGCTTGCGAAACCCTTGGGCAAGTGCGTTGACGTACTCAATCTGGCGCGGGTCGGTCTCATAGGCTGTCTTGAACTCGTCGGGTCGGGTGTAGGCGCGCTGAAAATCGATGTTCACCAGTACGGCTTTCTTGCCGTAGCCAAAGCGGGCCCGGTTTGGATTGGCCTTGACTTCGAGCCACAGCTCGCGCGCGGTTTTATTGGAAAGTTCCATCGTGACTCCTGTGAATAACGGCTTGGGATTCTGGTGAATTACTCAAAAATGATAGCGCCTTGCGCAGATGCTGCAAGCGCTACAGGCCAATATTGTTCTCAACTTTTCCGATTGGTCGCCGGCGCCGTTGCGCTGGCAAACCACCAGGGCGAGGCGCTGCCGTCGTTGATCAGAAAGGCCTGCTGGCGGTAGAAGCGCTGCAAACTCGGCGTGCCCATGCGCGAGCCACCCAGCCCGGAGTACTTGAACGATTGCTTGGCGGCATCATGGACCATACTGGTGAGCGCCGCGTCGTTGATCGAAATGGCGCCCGCTTCGAGCCGCGCCGCAATGCGTTTGGCGCGTTCAATATCCCGCGAGAAAACGCAGGCCGACAACCCGAAGTCAGTGGCGTTGGCCAGGCGCACGGCCTCCTCTTCGTTGTCGAATGGCATCACGGGCAAGATGGCGGCAAAGGTCTCTTCCCGGATGATCGCCATATCGTGGTTCACGTCCACCAGCACCGTAGGCTCACACCAGGCGCCGCCGCCGAGCCCGAGCACCTTGCCGCCCGTGATGGCGCGTGCGCCCTTGGCGTAGGCCTCTTCCAGATGGCGCTTGACCACCGGGATTTGCACCTCGGCAATGATGGGGCCAATCTGCCCGCTGGCAATATCGGGAAAGCTGTGGCGCAATGCCGCGACCTCGGCGGACAATGCTGCGACAAATGGTTCGAATATTGATCGGTCCACATAACAGCGCTCGATGGACATGCAGGTTTGTCCGGCATTGACCATGCTACCCCAGGCCAAGGCCCGCGCGGCGTGGGCAATGTCGGCATCGGCGCAGACGATGGCCGGGTCCTTGCCACCGAGTTCCAGATGTACCGGTACAAACACCTCGGCCGCCAGTTGTCCGACACGCCTGCCGGTGCGCACGCTGCCGGTGAAGCAGACCACGTCGCTGTTGCGGATGAGCGCTTCGCCGGTAGGGCCGGCACCCGTCACAAAAGCCAGTACGTCGGAGAGTCCGGGTACACGCTCGATGGCGCGCCGCAACACCGGAACAAAGCGCGGCGTGGCCTCAGACGGTTTGATCATCACGGCGCAACCCACGGCCAGTGCCGGAATGGCGTCAATGAGCGACAGGATCAGCGGAAAGTTCCACGGACTGATGATGCCCGCCAGCGGATAGGGCCGCTTGTGCTGCTCAATGATGACGTTGGGGGTGTTAGCGCGCCGCGGCGCCTCGTCAACCAGCAAACCCGGCGCATCACTTAGCCAGCGACGGATGGTGTTTTGCATGCCCTGCACTTCCAGCACCGATTCGATGCGCCTGCCGGTGTCGGCGGTCAGTGCTTCCACCAGGGGCTCGCTTTCTGCGGCGATGGCTTGGGCAAACTGTCCCAGCAAGTCCAACCGGTGCGCGACCGACTGCGCTGACCAGGCAGGCTGCGCTGCGCGCAGGCGCTTGGCCACTGCAGCCACGGCTTCGGCCGTGAAGATGGGCATCTGGTAATCGACCTCACCAGTGCGAGGATTGCGCGTAGGCAAGGTGCTGGCATCATTCACGACCGATGACTCCCCTGGCGATCAGTTGGTTGATGGTATCGCGCTGCGTGTTGGCGAACTGTGCGCGTTCGGGCACAAAGGGCTGGCCCGCGGCATTGAGCATCGTGTTGGGTGGGTGCACCGAGCCAGCATAGGTGGCTGCAAAGAGTTCCAGGCGCTGGCGCGACAGCATATTGGCCATGCCCGGGGTGCGGCGCTGTCGGCGCAGCGCGGCGATGTCAATGCTGGCGTTGGCGACCATCGACTCACCGGTACCAGCCTCGGCCAGCACTTCACCCTTGGCATCCACAATCTTCGACAGCCCATCGGTGGAACTCTCGGGGAAGTCGACGTCGCGAATGCCCGCGGAGTTGGCCGAAACCACATAGGCACAGTTTTCGTAAGCGCGGGCGCGCTTGGCGATGTCTTTCGGTGTCAGGCGCGGACTGCAGACCTCGCTGGACGAGTGCAGAAAAACCTCGGCGCCGCGCAGGGCTAGCGAGCGGGCAATCTCGGGGTACAGAATTTCCTCTGATGCAATGCAGGCGAGTTTGCCCAGAGGAGTGTCGGCCACCGGGAATACGCCGTCCAGGCCATAGAGTTCGAGATAGCGGTCCCACACGTCGTGCGGCGTTGGAGCAAACATCGACACCAGACGCCGGTAGCGCAGCACCACTTCACCGCTGTCGTCGATGATGAAGCTGGTCTGGAAGTACAGGCCCGGGAAATGTGCGTCCGTCTCGTAGGCATTGCCGGAGAAATACAGGCCCAGGCTTTTGCACATCGCGCGCATTTGGGCGTACTCGGGACCGTCGGGTGCGAGCGCAGCTTTCTCGGCCCACGCAGGCAAGGCGTCGCCCAGAGGGTAGCTGGTCAAGAAATACTCGGGAGCCACTACCAGTTTGAGCCCGGGGCCGATAAAGGCGCGACTGGCAACAATCTGCCGGTGCACACGGTCAATGTTGCGGCGCATCGCGGCGCGCGCGGCATCAGCATCCGGGCAGGCGTTGACGGCGTAGCACGCGGTTTGCAGCGCCAGCGCCAGATAGGGAGCCGGCACCGGGTGCACTACCTTGGCAGTGGCGGACACCAATGGCGTGGCAACGGCACTCATGGGTGGTTGCGCACCAGTTCGACCAGTTCGTAATAGGTCTGCATGTAACCACCGACGCCGCCTTTGAGGAAGATGTAGTCGCCATCGGCGCTGCACCAGACGTCGTAGGGTGGATGCTCCTGGGGCAACTGTCCGGCGGTGTCGACATAGCGGAAATGCAATGCATCAAACGTACCGGCCACCACCGTGATGGTTTCGCGGCCGACGAACTCCAGCCCAAAGCCCAGACTGAACAGCATAGGCCCAGTCGCACCACGATGGTCCGGCGAGGTCAGCATCAGGTTGGGAAAGAACTGCTTGCCCGGCCCCTGGCTGAGGTCGTAAATCCGCAGGCACAGGGCGTCGCCGCAAATCGGGTGCGCACCTAGCCAACGCACGCGTCCTGGGAGCTCAATGCGCTGGGCAATGCGACCGTCGCGCCGGTTGATGGTCTGGCAATCCGCATACTGCGGCGTGAAATGCATCAGCCCGGTGCCTTCATACTGGTCACCCACCGTGATGCGCACCGAGCAGTCCAGCGGGTACCACTGGGCATCCATGGCCATCACCACATCGCGAATGACGTTCGGCGCATCGTCAATCTCGCAGTGGGCGTGTACCACTCGCACGCCATCGGCCTGATCGGTCAGGCTGAAATACTCACGGCCCCGTTCCTGACCCAGTCGCTCGGGCTTGGTGCTGGTGTAGCGGATGGCTCCGCGAATGGTCTTGTGTTTCATGGTGAGGCTCTCAAAACGGTTTGGTGGCACCAAAGAAGGCTGTGGTCAAAATCAAAACCCAGTACCCGTAGGCGATGCTGCGGCCAAAGCGGATGGATTTCTCCAGTCGGGCTTCGATTTCGGTCGAGGGGCCCTGCGCCAAGGCACGGAACATTTCGGTCCACTCGCGCATGATGAAGCGCAACTTCAGGCCGATGATCAAGGTCAAGGAGTAGGTCAGTACCTTTGCCGAATACCATTTGGCTGGCCCGAAGGGCCCATAACCCAGCAACGAAGAAACGGCACTGATCAGCAACACGGGAATCAGCACAAAGCGAATGGACTCATCGATCTTGGTCAAGCGTAAGCCGGTATCGGTTTCCCTGAAGTAGAAAGCCGACCAACACAACCCCAGCCATCCGGCAAACAGCACCCACATTAGGGTCAACCAGCCCCCGCCCAAGGGTTGCGCACCCCAGAGAAAACCCATGTGCAGTCCCAGGGGCAACAGCATGATGATGCCGGTGCGCGCCAGGATGTCGATGCGGTAGGCCGTTTCCATGTGGCGGCGACGCTCGTCCATAGACAGCTTGCGATTGATCACGTTGTAGGAGGTCTGAAACACGCCCCACTCCCCCCCCAGCCAATAAACCATGGCAACAATGTGCAACCATCGCAGTACGTTTACTTCATGAATTTCCATCCGCTCTTTCTCCAGTTGGGTAGAGGCAAGTCTGCAACCGCTCCATGCGGATGTTCAACTTGCTCCTAAAAATGTAGCTGCTTGCGCAATGCCATCGGGCGTTAGATGGCAAAAACGCCCTGAAAAACCAAGGCGCAATACTGCGCCACAGGCATCAATGGTCGTGGTCGTGGCTATGTCCATCGCCATGGTGGTGGTGTTTCCCGCCATGGCTGTGGGCGAAGCCTTGCTTCGGGTCAGGTTCGGACACTTTGTGTGCACCGCCGACGCGCGGCATGGTGAGCTCAAAATCTTCCGGGCCATGCGGGTGGTTGTGGCCGAACTGGACAATCCATTTGTACAACTCCGGGTCGCGCTCGGCCACCCTGGCCGCTGCCCGCATCTGGTTCTCCTCGACGGTGCTCCACGGGTTGTAATGGAAATGGTTGAACAGCTTGGAATCGACCCGCCCGAGCGCAATGCAGCCGCGCTCGCTGGCAAACGCTCCGTGGTTGATGTAAGCCGGACGCCAGAAGTAGCCGCCGGTGGGGACCGTGCCGAACTGCATCATCCACGAGTCGCCCCACAGGTGGTACGACTCCTCGGCGCAATCGTGGTAAGAAATGTTGTCCTGCCAGAAATGGGGCGTCATGCAGTACAGAAACGTCAGCGCGTGGGTGCGGTCGTTGAAGTTGAGCAATTTGATCAGGCAACCGGTTGCCACGCTGGGCTTGGCCACATTGCCCATGGCCCAGGGAATATCGTTGTACGAATCGGTCTGGTGAAAACGGTCAGTGCGGCACAGGGGGTGGTTGGTGTCGGACTCCACCAGGCTGGGCTCACCGGTGTTGTACATCATCAACAACAGACAGCCATTCTCCGATGACATCTGCGGTTGTACATAACCCGCAGGGAAAAAGACATAGTGCCCCTTCCCGACCTTCTTGTTGCCAAGTTGCAATTCACCTTCCATCACCAGCAGTTCCAGCTCAGACCAGCTGAAACCGGGCTTTTGCTGGTAGCCCGCGTCGAGCTGGACGGTCATGGTGCAAGCACCGGTATCGGTATCGAGGCTGAGCATCTTGTATTGCATGCCGCTGCCAAACCCCTTCATGGTCATTTTCTTGAAGGGAACATCGCGGTCGCAAAACGGTTCTATATGTGGACGTGCCATGGTGCTACTCCTGGTTATTGATTGCGTCAGTAAACGACCTTGTGGGGGCGATCAGGCTTCACTGGAATGTCTGCCAACTTGATTTTGGTGCGCGCGTCGCCGTCGGTGTTGAAGCCACGGGTCTGAATCCGTTCCAAAAATTCGGCATACCACTTGTCCCGCGTGGGCGTCATCTCCTCCATGGCTTGCACGATGCCCGCGTAGCGCTCTTCCTGCTCCTTGATTTCCTGCTTCAACCACTTTGTCTCGGCAGCGGTGCGCTTGTGTGGAATGAAAAGGCTTTGAAAAGACATGATGTAACTCCTGTTGCGTTGAGATTTGGTTTGAACAATTCGCCGGGCTGTGGCCCTCAAATCTTGCGGGCCTGTTCTTTCCAGAAGGGCTCGCGCAGCTGCCGATGCAGAATCTTGCCGGTGGCATTGCGCGGCAGCGCCTGGACAAAATCGATCGATTTGGGTTTCTTGTACCCGGCGATACGGCCATCGCACCAGGCGATCAACTCTGCAGAGGTAGCTTCGCAGCCCGGCCTGAGCACCACGACCGCCTTGATGGCTTCGCCCCACTCGACCGAGGGCACTCCGATAACTGCAATCTCGTACACCGCCGGGTGGGCTTGCAGAACCCGCTCCACCTCCGACGGATACACATTGAAGGCGCCAGTAACAATCAGGTCCTTCTTGCGGTCGACCAGATAGATGTAGCCGTCTTCGTCCATCCGCGCCATATCACCGGTGAACACCCAGCCGTCGCGAATCGACTCCGCGGTCGCCTCCGGGTTGCCCCAGAAACCGGTGATATTGGCCTCGGTACGCACGCCAATTTCTCCCACCGTGCCCGCAGCGACAAGTTGACCATCGTCGCCAAAAATGCATACGTCGACATTGACCTGCGGCTTGCCGCACGACAGCAAGCGGTGTTCAAAAGCCGGGTCGTTCAGGGCCAGTTCGTGGTCTGCCGGCTCCAGCACGGTGCCGGCAGTGCCAGTCTCCGTGGAAGCAAAGGTTTGGCGGAAGCGGCAATGCGGCAGCTTGCGCTTGGCCTCCCTTAGCACCGGCACCGGGATTGGCGAACCACCATACAGAACGGTATCGAGCGCGCTGAGGTCGTATTGCTCGAAGTCATCACGGGCGAGCAGGCGCTGAATGGTGGTTGGCACCAGGTTGGTAAAGGTAATCCGCTCGCTTGAGAGTGTTTCCAGTGCCCGCTCGGCATCGAAATTGACGATCACGCTGGTGGAGCCGACGTACACCGCGCAATAGATGCCCGCGGTTCCAGCGGCCGAGTACAGTGGTGATGGCAACATCACCCGGTGGGTGCCCCGACTGCCGATGGCGTGCACATGCACAAACATACCCACCAGCGTACTGCCATGGGTGTAGGTGGCCCCCTTTGGAAAACCGGTGGTGCCGCTGGTGTAGAGCAGCATCGATGGTTCATCGTAGGCTAGCGGTGTGTCGAGCACGGGCTCGCCAGGGTCTCCGCGTGCCACCATCGCCTCATAGTCCATTACCGAATCATCCGCAGTGTCGATGCCAATCAGCAGCTTGCAGGCAGGCACCTGGGCCAACGCCAACCGCGCCGCGGGCAGTTCTGGCTTGGCCACGATCAACGCGCGCGAACCAGAATTTTCCAGGATGAACGCAACCTCAGGCGGCGACAAGCGGTTATTCACGGTAACCGTCACGGCCCCGAGTTTGGCCAGGGCAAATGACGCCTCGACCCACTGGTGGCTGTTGCGGGCAAAGATACCGACGCGGTCCCCCCGCCCCACCCCCAGCTTGCGCAGTTCATTGGCAAACCGGCAGGAGCGCTCATTGACCTGACGCCAAGTCAGGCGCGTGTCTTCAAATACCAGGCCCAGTTTGTTACCTGACACTCTGGCGTTGCGACTGAGCAAGTCGCCCACGCCCGCCAGTCCGCCGAATACTCCTGCAACGTTGCTCAAGACGAATCCCCGATCACGATGGTGTCACCCTCAACGTCAAGCGAACGCCCCCGACTTCTTCATCCATTTGGCAAACACTGGAGGTTTTGGTGGCTCAAGGAACGTCTCTTCCTTGCAGCGTGCGCGTAATTCTTCAATCGTGCCGCCGCGATCGAACAACTCGATCGTGCGCCGCTCCTGAGCCATCTTGGAACGCAATGTGTCAGTAGCCGTTTGGTCCAGACTGAAGTCTGCCCGCACAACTACGCCGTAACCACGCGCGCCTTGCTGCGTGACCAGGCCTCGCCTGCAGTCCAGTGCCACCAAGTCGGCTGAACGCTGCAGCGGGTCGCCCCAGCCGCCACCGCCCCAGGTGTTGAAATACAGAATGTCACCCTCTGCCACCTTGACCCGATCGCACTTGGCAGGTAACCATTCCTGACTACCGTCGGCTCGCTTGAGCAATTTGTTGCTGCGCGCGCCCGGCTTGCCACCATTGACACCCCAGGGGTAGGTCAACCAGCGGTCGTCGTGGATAGAGATCTCGCCATTGGCCAGAAACTCGTAAGCCGTGCAGACGCCATTGCCGCCGCGGTGCTTGCCAACGCCGCCGGAATCTGGGATCGAGCTGTATTCGACAATCCGCAGCGGGAAATAACTCTCCAGAAACTCATTAGGCACGTTGGTAAACGAGGGCCACAAGGAATGCCCGTCGGGACCGTCACCGGCAGGACGTCCGGGAATGCCGCCAAAACCGATCTGAAACAGCTGGTACCACTCGCCGTTCTTGTCGTAGCCCGAGAACATCAGGTGCGGGCTGTCGGAGAATCCCGCTGCGTTGAGCGCTTCGGGCGTGCCCTGGCCCAGCACACCACCCATGATGTCGAAAATCCGGCCAAGCAGGTGGGTGCGGCATGACAATGCCGCCGGACGCTTGGGCTTGAGAATGCTGGCCTCGGGGATACGCACATCAACCAGTTCATAGAAACCGTCGTTGAACAGAATCTGCGGATCAAAAAGGTTGATCACGAAGGCGCCCAGGAACATCTTGAACATGTCCTCGTTGAGCAGGAAGTTCACCGAACTGATGGACTGGGGATCGGTTCCCGCAAAGTCAAAGATGGCCTTGTCACCCTCGCGCCACATGGTGCAGGCAATCTTGTATGGGCCCATCCCCACACCATCGTCGTCGATGTAGTCCTCGAAATATTGGGCCTTTTCAGGTACCACCATCTGAATGATGGCGCTCATGGCGCGGCGGTTGCGATCGAGCATCTCGCGCAGCGCGGCAATGTACTCATCGACCCCAAAGCGACTGATCATTTCCTGTACACGGCGCTCTGCCAGACGCAGCGCCGCCACAATGGCGTCAAAGTCAGCGCGATTCCAGTGCGGCATCCGGCAGTTGCGCAGCAGCAGGGCGTGCATTTCGGTGTTGAGTTCGCCCTTGCGGTAAATCTTCACTGGCGGAATCTGCAGGCCTTCCTCGAAAATCTGCGCCGCATCGGTGGGCAAACTGCCCGGCACCTTGCCGCCGATGTCGGTCATGTGTCCGAACATGGCCGACCAGCTGACGATGCGACCTTTATGGAAGATCGGCATCATGGTGAGCCAGTCGTTCAAGTGACTGACCGCTCCGTTGCAGGAGTAGGGGTCGTTGGTCAGGAAGATGTCGCCCTCTTCGATGGTGCCCTCATAGCCTTCGATGAAGCCGTGAATGAAGGAACCGAACTGCCCCACCACCATCTTGCCATCGTTGTTGGCAATCATGGGGAAGGCGTCGTGCTGCTCGCGAATGCCAGGAGACATGGCCGTGCGAAACAGCACGGCATCCATTTCAGTACGCGCATTGCGCAGGGCATTCTCGATGATGTCGAGCGTAATGGAATCAAGCGGCACCGATTTGAATGGGGTGCTGTCGGTCTGGATAATTTTGGCTGCCATGATGTGGTTCTCCGGTAGGCGACTCAGACGTTCGGACGGATCAGGATATTGCCCACCGCGTCAACCTCGCCGGTATGCCCGGGCAGGATCAAGGTGGTTGTATCCATTTGAGCGACGATGGCCGGCCCGGGAATGCGGTTGCCGGCAGCGAGCTTGCTGCGATCGTAGATGTTGGCCGGATGCTCTGCCCCTTCCACAAAGACAGTGGAGCGGTCAATCACGGCCTCGGAGGCATCTGCGCCGCCCTTTTCCAACTGCTCGGCACGTACTTTTGTTTCCGGCCCCTGGACGATGGCGCGCAAGCTGACCAACTCCTGTTCGGCATCGAGCGCGAAGGTATACAACTGGGTGTGCATGTCGTCGAAACGTTTGGCCACACCAGCGAGTCCGTTGGTCTCCAGAAAGGCGTGCGTCACATTAACGCTCAGACGCATGCCTTGTCCCTGGTAGCGCACGTCAAGCTGGTACTCCACACTTTGCTGGTCATCGGGCACGTTCTCAGCGACCAGTGAGCGTTTTGCAAGCGCTGTCAACTCGTCAAGAATGCCCAACACCTCAGCACCGGACGTTTCCTTGAAACGACGAATGAAGGTGCGCGATGCCTCGTCGCGCAAACGTGTGGTGGCATCTCCGTAGGCGCAAAGCACGCCCGGACCCGGCGGGATGATGACGGGCCAGGATCCGGTAAGGCGACCCAGCGCGTTGGCGTGCAGGGGTCCTGCACCACCAAATCCGATCAGGGCAAAGTCGCGCGGATCGTAGCCCTGCTCAATTGAAACCAGTCGCAGCGCGCCAAACATGTTTTCGTTGACGATGTTGACGATACCCTCGGCGGCTTCCTGCAGTGTCTTGCCCAGCGCGTCCGCCACCGTTTTGACTGCCTTTTCAGCCAGTTGACGGTCGATCTTCATGTCCCCGCCAAGGCGCGACGATGCGGGCAAATAGCCCAGGACCACATTGGCATCGGTCACCGTCGGACTCTCGCCGCCCTTGCCGTAAGCGGCAGGGCCAGGATCGGCGCCCGCGCTTTGCGGACCCACGCGCAGAGCCTTGGTCAACTCGGGAACATAGGCAATGGATCCGCCACCTGCACCCACCGTGCGAACGTCAATCGAGGGCGCCCGTACGGTCACGTCTGCAACCCGCGTTTCACGTCGGGTCTGGGCCACTTCGCCCTGGATCAATGCGACGTCGGTGGAAGTACCGCCCATGTCGAAGGTCAGCAGATTCTTGAATCCAGACTGCCGTGCAATCCACTGCGCACCTGTCACGCCACCAGCAGGGCCGCTCATCAAGAGCGCCACCGGGTTGTCGCGGGCTGCGTCTACAGCGGCCAGTCCGCCGTCGGAGCGCAACACATGGAGCTTGACGCCCGGCATCTTGCGCTCCAGTTCGGTGTAGAGATTCTGGATATAGCGCGACACCTTCGGGCGTACGTAGGAGTTCACAACGGTGGTCTCGGTACGCTCATACTCGTACATCTCCGGGATCACCTCGGACGAGATCGACACCGGAATGCCGGGCAATGCTTCTTCGATGATCTCCCGTACCCGACACTCATGCGCACCGCTGGCATAAGCGTTGATCAGCGAGACCGTCATGGCCTCGATGCCCTGATCTTTCAAGCCAGCAAGACTGGCTCGCAAACTATCTTCATTCAGTGGACTCACCACGTTGCCACGGGCATCTATGCGCTCATCCGCTTCTATGGTCAACTCCAGCGGAGCCAGCAATGGTCGCTTGTTGTAAATTACCCAGCCGCCCAGTCCCCCCGGAACAAACGAGCGAGCAATTTGCAACACCTGACGGTAGCCCTTGGTGGTTACCAAACCGACCCGGGCACCTTTACCCTCCAGCACGGTGTTGGTCGCAACAGTGGTGCCGTGCATCACGTGGGTGATTTCTTTGGGATCAATATGATTTTGATCACACAGCTTGGCAATGCCATTGAGCACACCGATTGACGAGTCCGCCGGTGTCGATGGGACCTTGGCCGAATACGTCTCCCCGCTGCTTTCATTGATCAGCAGAAGATCGGTAAATGTTCCCCCTACATCGACCCCGAGTCGATAACTGGGTGCTACTTTAGATTTCATAGGGTTTCCTTTGCTTTATTCCCGCCCGTGGGCACATGCCGGTGTTGGTTGTCTCATCTTGATCGCTTTAATGGAGTTATTGAATCGCTGCGCAGTCGCGCAGCGATTCAATTCGTTTTGCATCGTAACCAAGCAAATTTCGCAAAACAGATTCAGTGTGCTCTCCGAGCATCGGCGGAGGCTCAAACGTGACATCGGACGTGCCACCGATCTTGACCGGATTGCCGGGCATCTGGACAGTCTCGCCGTTTTGCAGTTGAACGTCGACCACCATGTCCCGCGCACGAATCTGAGAGTCGTTTAGTGCTTGTTCGAAATTGTTGACTGGTGCACACGGAATGCGGGCATCCCGCAACCTGGACAACCAATATTCGGCGGTATTACCCATTAACTCAGCCTGGATAATGGCGTTAATTTTTTCGCGATCTTCATATCGCGCGGGTTGCAACAAATATCGTGGATCCTTCAGTTCCGGCGCCACAAGGACATCGCGGAACTTCTCGAAAAAGGCATCACCGATACAGGCAATAATGATGTAACCCGTCTGCGTCTGATAGGCGTTATAGGGAACATGCACGAAATGGCTGTTACCGATTCGCTCGGGCACATGGCCCGACATCAGGTGCATCGTGGCCATATAGTTCAGGAGCGATATCTGAACATCGAGCATAGAGATGTCAACGTGGCGCCCACATCCGGTAGAAGCACGTTCATGCAGCGCCGCTAAAACACCGATGGCTCCAAATACCCCTCCCCCCAAATCACCCACCGGGATACCCGAGCGCAAAGGCGCCTGATCCGGGAAGCCGGTAATCGACATGCCGCCCCCCATACCCTGAACAACTTGGTCAAATGCCGGGCGGTTCGGCTCGGGGCCGGTTTCGCCAAAGCCGGACACCGAACACGTCACAATGCGAGGGTTGATTTTTGCAAGTGTCTCGTGATCTATTTTTAGCCGTTTGGTGACTCCAACACTAAAGTTGTCAAACACCACATCGGCCTTACGCACCAGGTCATAAAAAATTTCACGACCGACATCCGACTTGAGGTCAATGCACACGCTTTCCTTGCCGCGATTGAGGGTGAGGAAATATGCGCCCATGCCCTGACGGGAATAGTCCGCACTGCCTGCCAACAATGCACGCGTTCCTTCGCCCGTTCCCGGTGGTTCGACCTTGATGGTTCTGGCACCCAAGTCTGTCAGCAACATGGCGCCATAGGGACCTGACAACATGTGTGTCAAGTCCAGCATTAATATCCCATCAAGTGATTTCATGTTCCCTGAGTCCGTGGACGAGCTTGCGTTGTTTCAGCCGTTCATCTTTAGCAATTTTCTTGCCACCATTGGAATGCTTCAAGGAATGCGGGAAGCGGGCATCTACCGGGGGTTTGACAAACCTTAGCATCTTCACCAGCTCAGCGAAACAAATTTGAAACAGTTCCAGCATAGAGTGAAACACGAACAATTCATGCGCTTGATCAGCACTCAGAGGTGTGACTGTGCTCAACCACTATTTTGTTGTCTGAAAACGGTTACGCTGAACCCATTGTGTGGACGGCAGGTAGATCCATGGGCGTTCGGTCCGATCGCGTTGTTGAAATGCAAGGATGCGGTCGTTGAGTTTGAGTGTCAGCGCCACGGGGTCGAGTCCATCTAACAGCATGTCTCTCGCTTCGGCCTGTATCTCAAACGGGTATTCAATACCATCCTGCGAGACCAGCACGCAACGTTCCAGGTCAACTGTCAACGTGGAGGGTATCTGAGTGTCAGCCAGTTTCCCGATCACCGCTTCGGAAAGCACCACCGGAAGCAGCCCATTTCGAATGCAATTGTTGTAAAAAATGGCTCCGAAACTTGGAGCAACCAGAACCCGAAAACCGTACTCCTTCAGCGCCCAGACCGCATGCTCACGCGATGAGCCACAACCGAAATTGACTCCTGCGAGCAGGATGGTAGCCTTCGTGAAGTTCGGCTGATTGAGTATGAAATCTGGATTTAGCGTTCGCCCACCAGGCTCTATGTAACGCCACCCTGCAAACAGCCCTTCTCCAAGTCCGGTCTTCGACACCTGCTTCATCTCACGCGAAGGGATGATGGCATCGGTATCGATGTTGATGCGCAGCAAAGGCGCTGCCACGCCACGGTGTATCCGGAGTTTATCCATGGGCAATGCCTCCAACCACATCGCGCGGATCGGCGAGATACCCGGTCAGGGCGCTCGCAGCAACGGTCAGCGGACTGGCAAGATGGCTGCGAGTCTGCGGGCCCTGACGGCTCTCAAAATTGCGGTTGGTGGTACTCACAACACGTTCACGCAGGCCAAAACTCTCTCCGCCGGCAAAAAAACACATGGAGCAGCCCGACTCGCGCCACTCGAACCCGGCATCGATAAAAATCTGGTCAAGCCCCTGTGCCTCTGCGGCGCGCTTGACCTGCGACGATCCGGGCACGCAAATGGCCTTGACTCCGCGGGCAACTCGCCGCCCGCGCAGAAGTTGCGCCGCTGCTTGCAGATCCGATAGCCGGCTATTGGTACACGAGCCGATAAAGGCAGCATTGATCGGAACACTGGTCAGACTTTGACCTGGTTGCAGGTCCATATACGCTAGCGCACGCTCCATGGCTGTACGTGAATGGCTGTCGGTTTCAAGACCCGGATCAGGAACGTTCGCATTGATGGACACTGCGTGCTGCGGACTTGTTCCCCACGTCACCATCGGGCCAATCGTCTGGCTGTCGACAACAATCTCGCGGTCAAAGTGTGCGCCATCGTCGGTCTGCAACGTACTCCAGTGCTTCAAAGCCTGAGTCCACATAGCGCCCTTGGGTGCGAAAGGCCGCCCTTGCAGGTAGTCGAACACTGCTTGATCCGGCGCAACCAAACCGGTAAATGCAGAAAACTCCACCGCCATGTTGCACAGCGTCATGCGTGCCTCGACAGTCAAATTCCGCACCGCAGAACCGGCAAACTCAACAGCATGTCCGGCTGCCCCGCTGGCCGAATATTGGCCAATCAACCACAGCATCATGTCCTTGGCGGTGACGCAGTCCGACAAAACCCCCTCAAAACTGACCCGCATGGACCGTGGCTTGGCCACCCGCAGTGTCTGGGTGGCAAGCGCATGCTCAGCTTCCGACGATCCGATTCCCCACGCCAACGCGCCGAAAGCGCCTTGGGTACAGGTGTGGCTGTCGGGACAGACCACCGTAGCACCCGGCAGAACAATGCCCTGCTCCGGCGAGATCACATGCACGATCCCCTGATTGGGGTCATTGACGTCGAATAGCCGGATACCTGCGCGGCCTGTTGTCTCACGAGTGGTTCGAATGAATTCTTGACCCCCCGGCATAAGAGTCTTGTCGCTACGGCCCGGCAAGGTATCGACAATGTGATCCATGGTGCAGAAAGCAAGCTCGGGGTGGCGTACCCGACGGCCATCATTTTCCAGTGTCTGCAGGGCGACACTGCCCGTCCTCTCATGCAAAAATACACGATCAATGTGCAAAAGACTTGTGCCAGCGTCCAGATCGGCCACGACATGCTGCATCCACAGCTTTTCGAACAAGGAACAAACGGGCATCACGCTTCTTCCTGCTTTGCGACGACACCACTCTGAACCAACTCGGCTATCTCGGCCAGACTCAAACCGGCATCCTGTAGCACTTCATGGGTATGCTGCCCTGCCTGGGGAAGATCACGGTACACACCGAGGCGTTGCCCCTGCATCTCAATCGGAAGGGAGGGCAGCTTTGTCTTTCTTCCGTCTACAAGTGTGATCTCTATCAGCCCATTGGCGGCATTCAAATGCCTGTCGTCAAACAACTCCTCGGGCTTTGTGACGGGTGCAAACGGCAGGCCAATGGCTTCCAGTTGCGCCATCAGTTCTGCTTTGGTCAGCTGACGAAACCGCTCGCGCAATACGCCCATGATGCGCTCGCGCTGTTTTACACGCTCACCATTTTGATCCAGGGAACGATCATTCGCAAACTCCTGTAACCCGAAGGCTTCACAAAATTTGCGCCACTGCGTGTCGCTCACTACACCAATGAACACCTGATCAATGTCGGCGGTTTCGAAAATATCGTACACGGCCCATGCCGACAGCCGCTGCGACATGGGCGGAGCGGGCTTGCCCGTCACAGCATACTGAGCCATGTGCTGCCCTACCAGAAATGCAGTCGTCTCAAACAGCGAGGTCTTCACCTCCTGCCCGAGGCCAGTGCGGTGGCGTTGCTCTAATGCAGCAAGAATGCCGATGACGCCAAACATGCCGCCAGTGACGTCAATAACCGACGCCCCTGCGCGCATGGGCTTGCCAGGAAGCCCCGTCATGTAGGCCAAACCGCCCATCATTTGCGCGACTTCATCGAGTGCGGTTCGTTGCTCGTACGGGCCTTTCAGGAATCCCTTGGCCGAACAGTAGATCAGGCGTGGATGACGAGCAGACAGCGTCGCATAGTCCCAGCCACTTTCCGCCATGCCACCCGGACGAAAATTCTCAATGAACACGTCGGCTCTATCGATCAGCTTGTTAATCGTCTTTTTCCCGGCCTCTGCCGTGGTATCGATGCACAGACTACGCTTATTGCGGTTGTACATCGAAAAGTAACCGGCACCAGCACCGGAAAGGCGGCGCGTATTGTCCCCTTTGAGGGGCTCCACTTTGACAACATCCGCTCCCAGATCAGCCAAAATCACACCCATAGTTGGCCCCATCACCATGTGTGTGAATTCAACCACCTTGATGCCATCCAGCGGCCGCGAAATATTTCCCATTACCAGTATTTCCTAAAGCGCAGTCACAGACCCATTGTCTGAGCATGGCTTATTGGGCTGAATGCAAAATCCTTGCCATGGATTTGGTGTAGGTGCCACGACTGGGGCAGCGTGTCGTGTAGAAATTGCGGACAGTTGAAACGGCCGCGAAACATCGCCAAAGAAACTGAAACACATCGAAACACTGCGAGCAGCCGCGCTCGCCAAAGTGTCTCAAAGTGTGCAATGCGCGCTCAACCTGAGCGGCATGAATTCTGCTTATTTACACTCAGTAGGATGGTGGAAGCCGCGCTTTTCTTGCACATTGCTGAACATTGGGTGGTGCTCTGAACGAGACAGTCCCGACATTTCCCAGATATTCAGTTCTGAATTTTGCGCCATTACTGCTTAACCCACACTTTGGGCGCCGTGATGGAATGGCTACCGTCTTGACGCCGATTATTGGCAACGTGAAGAGGGCTATACGATGATATTTTATGATTCCTTGAATTTCCTCCACATGCTCTTTTTTGTTTACTGGCTTGGTGGAGACCTCGGCACCTTCTACGCATCACGGTTTGTGCGCAATCCGAAGCTTTCCGTAGACGCAAGAGTAACCGCCCTGAAAATTATGGCGGGCGTCGATATGGCTCCACGCATTTGTATGCCAATGATTTTTGGTTTAGGAATCCATCTGGCATATTTGGAAACTGGTCTTGCGATTTCAAAGTCCGCTGTTGTTTTGGTTTGGTTAATTACTTTGTTATGGCTTGGGTTGGTGTTCGCGGTACACAAAAAGGCTGGTGATCCTTTGGGCGCCAAGCTGGCGAAATTTGATATCGGTTTTCGTATAGTTCTTATTGCTGCAATGGTGGCACTTGCCATTTATGGCTTTGCCACCGGAGAGGTTGTTAGATTTGACTGGATAGGGATAAAGCTATTGATCATGGCAGCGCTTGTGGCTGCCGGATTGATGATCAGGGTCAATCTGATGCCGTTCGCGCCAGCGTTTGGAAAGCTGGTAGCCAACGGACCGACGCCCGATATCAATCAGGAAATCACGCAATCCCTGCGAAGTTGCCTGCCCTGGGTCTACCTTATCTGGATTGGACTGATTGTTAATGCAGCGATTGGTCTCAATATGTACAACCTTTTCCGGGGTTAGCAGCAATATGAAATCACTGGACCTGAACTTTTCCCCTTACGCATCGCGTGTTCGCATTGTTGTAAGGCTCAAACATTTGCCAGTGACCTTTGAATATCCGCAGTTAGGCCTAAAAACACCGGAGTTCAAGGCTGCTTTTCCACTCGGAAAAATTCCAATACTCGAATTGGACGATGGTACCTACATCCCCGAATCTTGGGCGATCATGGAGTATCTGGAGGAAATGTTCCCTGAGGTCCCACTAAGTCCCACCGATCCCTTGGCGCGCGCTCAAATGCGTGTTCTTGGGCGCTGCGCAGACCTGCATCTGGGCCCGGCATTGTTTCCTTTGTTCGTGCAATTAAAACGGCCGCAAAGAGATGACGCTGCCATTGCACTGCAAATTGACGCCACTCGGAATGAACTTGCCAAGTTGGGCCGGTTGCTGGAGGAATACGGACTGCCCGACTCCCGTTCGCTGCACCTGGGCGACATCGCGCTTGTGCCAACGATCTACTACGTGACCGCAGTACTGCCATTATTTGGTGTCGAAGATCCGCTTGCCACTGCTCCACTCGTTGCCCGCTGGTGGTCACTGGTCTGTGATGTTGCCGTCATTGCGCAGACCTTGAAAGAAATTGATGATGGGTTTCGTGGTTTTCTCAAGCAGGGTTGACACACCTCAGCCTGCGCCCGGCATGACCAACCGATTCAATCCGCTGGCCTGTGCAATTGCATTTGCGCCAGTTGCCGACAATCAACGCTAGAGGTTTTCATGAAGTCTTCCATCATTCTTTTCGGAATGGTACAGGCACTGCGACTTGCAGCAACTGTGTATCCGGAGTTTTCTCAGCGACTCAAGCAGCGCGACATTTCCGTGCAATTCAAGTTGAAGGACAACACGGAAGGCCGCTGGATTCGAATCGAAAATGGAAAGATAAATTCCAGCGCAGGCGTACTCGAAAGCCCGGGCTTGGCCATTGTTTTTCAGAATAGCGCCGTCGCAGAAGAGTTTCTGACCCCGCCGTTTAATCAATTGACACGGATTGATGCGGCGAAGAATTTCAAGGTATGTATTGAAGGTTCAGACGAGTTGGCTGTCTGGTTTATGACCACACTTAACCGAATGCAGACGCTAGGCTGGAAAAGTGGCACCGATGTCGGCGATGGTGTCGTTCGTTATACCAGTGGCACAAATGGAGGGCCGTTATTTGTCTATGTTAAAGACGGCAAAATCCTGCGAATCACTCCCGTCGAATTCGACGAGGATGACGCTCCTTCTTGGTCCATCAACGCCCGGGGCAAGACATTCACACCACCCAGACGCACTACGTTGGCTGCCCACGGTATGGCGCAAAAGTCGATGGTGTATTCAAAGGACCGGCTTTTGTATCCAA
This sequence comes from Rhodoferax sp., assembly GCA_020048895.1. GTDB lineage: Bacteria > Pseudomonadota > Gammaproteobacteria > Burkholderiales > Burkholderiaceae_C > Allorhodoferax. The sequence goes on from JAIFLV010000020.1 coordinate 20,744, forward strand.
TGAAAAGGGTGGATTTTGACCCAGATGGAAATCGAAATGTACAAAACCGCGGGATATCCGAATTCGTTCGCATCTCATGGGAAGAAGCGCTTGACATCGTTGCAAAGGAAATACAACGCGCCAAACGCAAAGGCCCTGGGGCAGTTCTGGTGTACCACGGAGGCCACCACCAGTGGGGAAATCTTGGGCATTATTTAAGCGCTTTTAACCGATTTTTTAATCTTATCGGCTGTAGTCGTGTGCACAACAACCCCGACAGTTGGGAAGGCTGGTATTGGGGCGCGATGCATCACTGGGGCAACAGCATGCGCCTCGGTGTGCCGGAGTCCTATGGGACGGTTGAAGACTGCCTCAAGGAAACGGAGATGATCGTATTCTGGTCCAGCGACCCTGATGCCACCTATGGTTACGAGGGAACGATACGACGTGAATGGGCCAAACAGCTTGGTATCAAGATGGTCCATATTGATCCCTACCTTAACCATACAGCAGCCTTGCTGGGCGGTAAATGGATCGCGCCAAAGCCAGGTACTGATGCTGCCTTCGCGCAAGCGCTTTGCTATATCTGGATCACAGAAAATCTGTATGACAAATCATTTGTAGAAAATCGAACTACGGGGTTTGAGGAGTGGAAAGATTATGTTCTCGGGACGATAGACGGAGTTCCGAAGACTCCTGAGTGGCAAGAAGCGGAAACGGGCGTCCCAGCCCGGGAAGTGCGCGCCCTGGCAAGAGAATGGGGGCGCAAGAAGACCTATCTCGGCGTGGGAAGTTGGGGTTGTGGTGTGGGAGGCGCCTGTCGTTCGCCAACGGGTGCGCAGTGGGCGAGGATGATGACGATTCTGGGCGCCATGCAGGGATTCGGAAAGCCAGGCGTCAATTTCGGCAATTTGCAGTTTGGAGCGCCGCACGATTTCACTTTCTATTTCCCCGGATATGCAGAGGGCAGTATGTCGGGAGAACTTCAGTTCAGCGCGAATTCGGCAAACAATTATCAGCGCATGCCCCACATCGTGACCATGAACTCCGTCAGACAGAGCATTCACCGCATGCAACTGCCTGAAGCGATCCTGAACGGCCAATCATTTGGCTACCTGACCGACATAACCTCTCAGCAAGGTCAATTTTTCAAGTTCGGATATCCATCGCCAGGGCATGCAAAAATCGAAATGATTTACAGATACGGCAGTTCATCTTTGGGAACGACGATGGATTCCAATCGCTGGATAAAAATGTACCAGTCAGAAAATTTGCCATTCGTGGTGAATCAGTCGGTTTGGAACGAAGGCGAGACACGGTTCGCAGATATTATCTTGCCGGCATGTACCACGTTCGAGCGCTGGGACATAGGCGAGTATTACAACGTCGGCGCTGGCTATGTGCACCATATGTATCAGATGGTGAACCACCGCGTCATATCGATGCAGCATAAATGCATTGAACCGTTGGGCGAATCCAAATCTGACTACGATATCTTTCTTGCATTAATGCAGCGGATGGGTATGGGTGCCCTGTATTCGGAAGGAGGGAATTCGGAACTGGACTGGTGCAAGCGCGTTTTTGATTCCTCTGATTTATCCAAGCACACATCCTGGAAAAACTTTCTGAAGAAGGGCTACTTTGTTGTTCCCTCTCCAGCGGAATCTGCGCGTGCACCAACAGCACACCGGTGGTTTTACGAAGGTCGGCCCAAGGATGTCCCGGAGCCCTATCCCTTGCCGTCGGAATACGTGAATAACTTCGGTTCGGGCTTGCAAACACCTTCGGGCAAGTATGAATTTATTCCTACTACGCTGGGCAGGATCGATGACCCTGAACGCCCGCCGCTCAACAAGTATATGCCCACCTTTGAGGATGCCGCAACCGATGAGCGGTTAAAGGCTTTCCCCTTGCAACTGCTGACACCACATTCGCGCTACACGTTCCATCTGATGGGTGACGACCGGGGCAGCACGGTCATGGATATCGACGACCACCGCGTGTTGGTCGACGGGCATTACTACCTGGTAGCAAGAATCAGCCGGGCGGATGCGAAGGCGCGAGGGGTCCAGCATGGTGAACTGATTCGCCTGTGGAACAACCGAGGCTCAGTGGTCTGCGCAGCGCAGGTCACGGACCGGCTGCGACCGGGGGTTGTCAGCGTTTCTGCATCATCTGCCCAGTACCGCCCCGCCGGCGTGCCGGGCAATTCGACCGATCTTGGCGGTTGCATCAATATGCTGTGCACCAGCAAGCCACTGACAAAGCAAACCAGCGGCATGGCGCCCAACACAACGCTGATTCAGTTCGAAAAATGGCTGGGTGTCGATACCTGGCAACGCGAGGAGGTCAAGTGATGGGAAAGAAATGGAACATGGTTGTCGATGTCGCGCGCTGTGATAACTGCCGCAACTGTTTTCTGGCGACCAAAGACGAGCATATTGGGAACGATTTTCCGGGTTATGCTGCGGCGCAAGCACCGGCGGGGCACCGCTGGGTGGACATTCAGAAAAAGGAGCGCGGGAGCTGGCCGATTATTGAATCGAACTACTTCCCTGTGATGTGCAATCACTGCGATAACGCACCTTGCATGCAGGCAGCCAAAGACGGTGCCGTGCGGAAACGCGATGACGGAATCGTCATCATCGACCCCGTAAAGTCCCAGGGACAGAGACAGATTGTCGATGCCTGCCCCTATGGCGCAGTATATTGGAACGAAGAATTGAATATCCCGCAGGCCTGGATATTCGATGCGCACCTGCTCGACCAAGGTTGGAAAAAGACGCGAGTGGAGCAAGTCTGCCCGGTTAACGTGTTCCAATCGATCAAGGTTGAAGATGGAGATATGCGCGGTATTGCTGACCAACAGGGGCTAGAGGTTCTGCAACCGGACCTGCGAACCAGTCCACGCGTTTATTACAAAAATCTGCACCTGATCACCAAGTGTTTCGTCTCCGGATCGGTGACGGTGGATATTGATGGCGTCGAGGAGTGCGCTGAAGGTGCAGAGGTTATCTTGAGCCAAGTTGGAAAAGAGATTATGCGAGCCACTACCGATATGTTTGGCGAATTCAAAATCGATAGACTTGAAAAACAAAGTGGCGTATATGACCTGGACCTAAGCTTAGGTCCGAATAAGAGCACCCCACTGAAGTTTGAACTGGGTGACGACAGTCAGTATCTTGGCCTAATCAAACTCCTGAACCAGCGGCAGAGTGTCGGCGTTTAGTGGTTTCCATCCCTTGGGCAAACCAGCCTCTGGAACCATGCCGTACAGAGGTTCTCCGGGCAGGCCCAACCTAAGACATTCGCGGGCTGCAATGAGTCTGTCGATATTTACCCCAGTGTTCAAGCCCATACTTTCGAACATGAAGACAAGGTCCTCAGTCACGACGTTGCCCGATGCTCCGGGCGCATAGGGACAACCGCCCAGACCAGCGAGAGAGCTATCAAAAGTGCGCACACCCACGTCATAGGCTGCCAGGCAGTTCGCCAGACCCAGGCCTCGTGTGTTGTGCATGTGCGCCGCGCCTGATTTATCGCCAATCGCAGCTCGTACTTTGTCGAACAAACGCCGAACCTGCGCCGGGTTTGCCATACCTGTGGTGTCTGACAGGCCGGACTCATCGGCACCAGCGATGATGCATTTTTTAGCCAACCAAACGACATCTTCTTCAGGTACAACCCCCTGAAGCGTGCAGCCAAATGCGGTAGATATCCCAGCCTCCACCTTGACGCCGGGTGCAATCGCATCGCGCAGGGCAACAATGGCGCGCACTTCCTCAACCATTTCCTCTGGCGACTTGCGCACATTTGCCAACGAATGTGCAGCGCTTGCAGAAACCGGAATTGTGAGCTTATGAACCCCTGCTTTCAACGCGTTTTCAGCACCACGCCGATTTGGCACCAGCGCCATCACAGTGACTCCTCGGTGAGTAAGTGCATGCTGCACCACCTCCACCGCGTCGGCCATCTGTGGCAGAGTCTTCGCCGGCACGAATGAACAAACCTCTATCTCACGCAATCCAGCTGCGACAAGGCTGTCAATCCATTGACACTTATCGGCAGTACGCATCGTGGCTTTTATCGATTGCAGACCATCGCGCGGCCCAACTTCGCTAATCAAAATGTCAGGAACGGACAAGTTCATGGGCATGCTTTTTTGTAACGTCACGGGGCTCACTCTTTCAAGAATATGTAGGACGCAGTTCCAGGCACCATGAATGCAGGGGTACCGTCAGCGTAGCGGCCTCGTTCTCTATAGACCAGTTTCCCGGGGCTGACCTCGATATCAGCACCGAGTGCAATCTCCTTGCCAGATCGTTGTGCCGTTGTCCTGCAAGTCACGTCATTTAAGCGCCCAAGCCATGCTCGTTCTGCAACCTGGGCAAAAGAAACCTCGCAACCAGGCGGATAGCTCACCAGCTGCTCCGGGCTCAATTGTGCGAGCGCCAAGTGCCAGTTTTCCCTATCTGAAAATGCGGACTCATCCCTGAAACTATAGAAATGCATCGTCACCCTTTCATCAGCGGTGTCAAAGGACCACACGCGTCGACGTGTGACCGAACCTTCGCTATCGGGCGAGCGCCACTCAAGAAAAACCGAGCAGGAACCAAACACCGGATTGAAAAAGGTCACGAAGCGTCCGTATTGCTGATCGATCCAATCGCCATCGCGCACCGGTTTGCGCGAAACAGATGGTGAAAGCGCGTCAATCTGAGCAACGTTACTGAAGTTTCCTGATATTTGCTCGCACAATTGCCGCGCTGGGTTGGCGGGTACTGCTGTCAACGATCCGGCGCAACCTGCCAGTAGCAACCCAAAAGTGACAGACGATAGTTTGTGCCAAGCTTTCATGAAAATGTCGTGTCGACATACTCAAAAATACAAAATCAGGTTGGTTTAAATCGCCGATAGGGTCCCATTGCCAGTAGCATTCCTGCTCCAAGCAACAGAAGAACGGCCGACGCAAGCAAAATTTCGCGATATGAACCAGTGGAATCGAAGACCTTTCCGAAAACCACCGGACCTATCCCTGCGCCAAGAGCAAAGAATCCGTAGAGAACACCATAGATGGATCCGTAGTTCTTCATGCCGAAATAGCGCGCCACCAGGAATGCCATCAAATCGTATTCAACACCCGCTGCAAAACCGATCAGCAATATCGAAAAGCGGGCGGAGTCAATGCTCATGGCACCACCCGCCATCATCCAGCACGCGAGCGCAGGAAGGCTCAGCATGACAAAGGCTATCGCGGGTGCCCAAAATCTATCTATCAACCATCCACCAACAATGCGTCCTGCGATCACCGACAAGCCAATCAGGGCGACCAAACCGACCACATCGTTGCGCTGAAAACCAGCAACCTTCAAGATGTTCTCCATGTTCGGAATCGGCCCGCCCACTGCAAACGAAATCAAGGTGAACGAAACTGCAAGCAACCAGAAACGCCAATCCCGCAACGCTTGCGCCAATGTCATTCCCGGCGCCGAAGCCACCCGCGCAGCGTCTGCCGCATTGCGCTCGAGTCGGCCGGCACCGGCTGATCCGACATCGTGAAATCCAAAATAGGCGATGGGCAACGCCAGCAGTATCGGTAGCGCCCCCACCGCACAATACGCGGCGCGCCAACCGTAGTCGGCAATGAGCCACGCGGTCAGCGGCTTTACCAGGAATCCGAATATCCCTGTCCCCAGAAGCGAGAAGCCCAGTGCGAGACCCTTGTGGGTATCAAAACGGTTATTTACGGCACGCGTCCAGGTAATAGGAAGCGTACCCGCACCCAACACGGCCATCAAGGCCCAAGTCAGATAGAACATCACGATCGAGCCGTTGCCCAGTGCAAACGCCATAAAGGACAACCCGAACAGCACTACCGACACCAACGCCACGGAACGCACACCAAAACGGTCAGACAGCAACCCGACCGCCGGACCGGCGATCAGCACTCCCAGCGTCATGATCGGCAGGCCACCCATGATGGCGCCAAACTCCCAGCCAAACTCCTTGTGCAGCTCGGGTGCCAGCATGCCTATGGTGTAGAAGGGCACAGGAGAAAGACCCATACCGATACCTACCATGGCCGCCAACACCACCGCCCATCCACGGCGAAATTCGTGCTGCTCGTCAACCGACGCTGTGTTTGCCGGAGTGTTATTCATCGTATGAGGGGGCCAAACAATAGTTCATCTGTACATTGCATTTCATAAAACAAAGCAGTAATCATGCCATCACAAATCCCGCAGCCACATTGGCTTATCGGATACAAAGGTGATGCATTTGAAACTTTCTACAGCAGTACTCAATTGGAACTGTTCCACCACCAAAGTGAAACATCGCTTGTTTCAGTTCGATCAGAAATCCGCGATGAAAGCAGGGACCCTGGACAGTTGTGAATGGCTGCTTACTCACACCACGTACGTCCCGCCCACAGGCACACCATGTGAGTCAGTTTTGGGGTGAACGACCAGGGCGCTGATACGACGGCCTATTTCGACGGTGGGGTGAGCGTTCCGGCGGGAACACCAAGAATTTGGTTCAGTTCAATTTTGTTGCCATCCGCATCCCGCACGGCACTGAACATCACAGGGATCACGCCACCATCAGGTGCTGGATAGTCGACTCGCGTCGGTTCGGTTTCCACCCGAATGTGCGGTGTGGCTGCAATCTTGGGCCAGCGGGTGCTCAAGTCCGCCACATTGATCACCATAATCATCTTGACCGGCCCTGTCTGCACCACCGGCGGTTCGGGTTCTGCTGCCGGGGTCAGACGCTGCAACAAACCCAGCGCACCGATGAAGGTATCGTTAGCCCGCAAGAGTACCAAACGCATGGTCGGCGCGGTGGGCTTGCCGTCGCTGCCCACGGGACCACCCATGCGTTGATCGTAGATTGGCTTGAGTCCCAATGCATCGCGATACAACGCCAGGGATTTGTCGATGTCGCGCACGATAAGGGTCGTGCGTCGAATATCCACCGGGGTGCGTTCATCGGGTGGCACCGGTTCCGCACCCACCAGCGAACTAGTGAGTCCACAGACCATCGCAAGCGTGACCAAGCGTAACAACAAGGGTATTTTCATCAAGCATCTCCACAATGGTACGGAACAAGTCACTGTCACATTCGCCGTGCGCACGGCGCAAAGTCGCAGCGTGCACCAACAGACCTGACGTATAAACAAGAAACGTGCCGAAGTACCACCTGCCGGCCCCCATAGAAATCCATACGCTTAAATGCGCACAAATCTTGCTTATTTGCTTGGTACAGACCAATAACCTTTTCGCGCCAACCGTGAGATGCCCATGACAGCCTACATGATCGTAACTGCACATATCAAGGACCGAGACACCTTTATTTCCGGATACGGCAAGGCTGCTGCGGCGCTGGTGGCGCAATTCGGCGGCACCTATGTGTTACGTGGACCGGGTGTCACTATGCTGGAGGGAAACTTCGGTCGAGACGCGTCGATGGTGATTTCAGAATGGCCCGACAAGGCCACGGCGCAAGCCTTCTGGGATTCGCCCGAATACCAGCAAGTCAAAAAACTGCGTGACGGTATTGCGGACTGCCAGGTACTCCTGATTGAGGCGCCGAAGATCAATGGTTGATATTGTCAAGCGCACGACGCTGATGGTGCGCAGCGCCGAAGTCGCAGCGCATTGGTACGAGTCCGTGTTTGGCATGACGCGCTGGATGGACGTGCCATTTACGCTGTCTGGCACCCAACTCGCCGCTGGAAGCAAAGGTGATCAGACCCGACTGGTCATCATGAAAGCGGTTGACGACGTCATCGGCATGATCGGATTGCTCGAATGGGTAGAACCAAAAGCCGATGCGCCGACCGAAATTCCGCAACGGATTACTTTTGGCGCACCGATATTTGTGATCGCTGCAACGGACTGCGTGGCTACCACCGAACGCGCCCGCAAGGCGGGCTCACACATCCACTGCGAACCGCACGACTGGACCGTCACTGGCGCGGATGGGCGGGTCAAGGCAATGATAGGGTCGAGTTTTTTTGATCTCGATGGCTACTTCTTTGAAGTGAACCAGGCTGTCGCATGAACATGCTTGGCGAATTTGATGCCAAGGTGTGTGGCAAAGAAATTCACGATGGCAGTAACTTCCAGTGGCGCGTAGCACGTGCTCCACAGGGAGTACTGCTGCCCGACGATTTTTCCTGGGTGGAGTCTCCAACACCCGAACCGGGCCCTGGTGAAGTGCTGCTCAAGACACATTATCTTGGCCTCGCCCCGGTGATGCGCATGTACATGCAGGGTGCAGTTGCAGCAGGTGAGACGCCGCTTCGAGTAGGTGATCTGATCCATGGACGTGGCGTTGCACAGATCATGAAGTCGCGTCACTCCGACTGGAGCGAAGGTGACATGGTCCAGGGCCAGATTGGCTGGCAAACATACAAGGCCAGCGCCATGACGGCCGCCGAGAAGATGTTTCGGGTGCGTCATCACGGATTGCCTGCACTCTACGCCTGCAAGACCCTTGGCATGACCGGTTTGTCAGCCCATGCGGGTCTCTTTGCATGTGGTGAACCACGTGCCGGCGATACCCTGGTACTTTCAGGAGCTGCGGGTGGCGTAGGTTCCATCGTCAGCCAATTGGCTGCGAACATTGCCGGGTGCCGCGTGATTGGCATAGCTGGTGGCCCGGAAAAATGTACATTGATCCGCCAGCAAGGCTGTGAATCCGCCATTGACTACAAGTCGGACGACCTGCAACAACGGCTCAAGGATTTTTGCCCCGATGGCATCGATTGCTATTTTGACAATGTCGGCGGCGAAACTCTGGCCGCCGTATTGGAGCAGTTGGCTCTGAAGGCGCGCATTGTGCTGTGTGGCTCCATCTCGGAGTACGCTCGGGCGCAGCCGTTCGGCCTGAACAACTACACGCGCCTGCGTAGCAAGGATGCACGCATGCAAGGTTTTTTTGTGTACAACCACCTCGATAGATGGGAGACCGTAATGGCAGAACTTGCAGGATGGATACGCGACGGGCAGCTATGCCCCAGGCATGATGTGACGAGGGGGTTTCAGAATATGCCAAAGGCTCTTGCCCGACTCTACGCCGGACTGAATCAAGGTGCCGCCATTTGTGACGTGCGTGGTGAACCGGAGCATTGGGCATGAGCGGCGTGCGCTTTCAGCGCGGTAACCATGTCGTCGCAAATCTGGACCTTGCACTGACTTTTTACCGCGACGTGCTGGGTTTTGACGTCACATTCATCTTGCCGCACAACCCCGAGAGCTATTCGTATCCGGTATTCGATATTCCCGCGGCCGCCCAGATGCGCTTTTGTGTGTTGTCCACCGCGACCCAGGAGCGGGTGATGGCGCTCACCGAAATCACCAACGTCCCACTCGCTCCCGTGCCACACCCACGCCGATCTGCCATCGTGCTGGAAGTGGATGATCCGGATGCCGTGATGGCACAAGCGCAGGCGCTTGGCCTGAAGGTACATGACGAAGCGGTACTCCTTACCAAGGATGGTCGTAGGGGTCGGGAAATAGGTATTGTTGACTTTGATGACAATCTGGTAGTGATTTACCAGATCACGGGGGTGGCGCAATGAACACCACCGCGTGGCCAGCACCCCGTTCCGCCTGGACTATGGTGATTTTGCTTACCATTGCCTACGTCTTTTCCTACGTCGATCGTTCGATTCTGGGCTTGCTGATCGAACCGATCAAGGCAGATATTCATTTGACCGATGAGCAGATCGGTTACCTCATCGGCCCGGCATTCGCGTTGTTTTATGCAACCATGGGATTGCCGCTGGGCTGGCTGGCAGATCGCAAGCGGCGCACCTGGATCGTTGCGGCTGGAGTCGCGCTATGGTCATTGGCCACGGCAGCCTCCGGACTCGCCCGCAGCTTTGGAGCATTGTTTGTCGCACGTATGAGTGTCGGCATTGGCGAGGCAACGTTGAGTCCCTGTGCCATGTCGATGATTGGCGACAGCTTTCCTCCGGAGCGACGCGGCAAACCGGTGGCCTTCTATTCAGCCGCTTTGGGACTGGGAGCAGGCATCGCTTCCTTGATCGGCGCGGCTGTGTTGACATGGGCCAAGACTTCCGAAGGGATCACGTTGCCAATAGTTGGTGCGGTAAAGCCATGGCAGTTTGCTTTTTTCGTGGTGGGTCTGCCAGGTGTACTCATCGCAGTGGCAATGCTGTTTGTGGCAGAGCCTCCGCGCCAGGGATTCAAAGCCGCGGACGGCCCTGTTGCGGCTGGATTTGCCAACGGCCTGGGCTATGTCAAGAACCATATTTGGGCTTTTCTAGGTCTGTTTTCCATGGTGTGCGTTATGACCATCACCGCTTATAGCCATGGTTTCCTGGCGAGCGCCTTTGTTCGCAAGTTTGCCTGGGAAGTAAAAGACTTTGCGCTTGTGAACGGCCTGATGACACTGGCCATTGGTCCGCTAACTGTCTGGAGCGTAGGAGTGTTTTGCGACCGCTGGCGTAACGCCGGACAGACCGATGCACCATTTCGCCTGTTGGCGATGGGCTTTGTGCTCATGGTCGCCAGTTCGTCACTGGCACTGCTGATGCCATCGCCATTGATGGCTTTTGTACTGCTCGGTTTGAGTACCATGGGCATTGGAACGGTCACCGCAACCGGCATCATTTCGCTGCTGGACATCACGCCGTCGCCGGTGCGCGGCCAGCTCGTAGCGCTCTACTATATGGTCATCAGCATCGCCGGCCTGGGGCTGGGCCCCACTTCTGTGGGCTGGTTATCAACCCGGATCTTTGGTGAATCGCAATTGCACCTGGCAGTGGCGGCAGTTCCGGTGCTATATGGTTTGATTCCATTGCTGCTGATTCCCATGATTCGCCGCCAGTACTTGGCCCAGTTGCAAATTACGAACCAAGCGCCTTGACAGTGTGCAGGTCACTAAAACCCGAAGTGGGTCCGCTCTGATTTTTGTGCCACGCCAGCCTGGAACCATCCCAGGTTCATGCCGATAGTGGTTGCCTGCGCATTGGCCCAGGCGTATGTCTTGGATTTGCGCGTCTCGCGATCCAACAGAGTAAATTTCAATACTGGCTTTCGCGTATTCTGGTAGGTCAGGACAGCGAGTTCGAGCATATATGGGGACGCAGTGCCATCTTCGTACAGCACTGTCATGCGCTGCCCCTCCGAGTGCAACAGATATTTGGCCGTGAAACTGGTTTTCTTGTCGTTTTCCGCCGCGCCAGGGCCGGCCAATTTGAACCAGACCCAACCTTCAAAATAGCGCACTTTGCGGTTGCGGCTGGGAATGTTGTCAGGACTACCAAACACACGCAGCCCTGCATCATCGTGCGCTTGGTCGTTGATCCAAAGATCCTGCTCTGTCAACCGCAATGTATCGTTGACGAATATACGTTTACCTGAGCGCGTGGAAACAAAATTGCATCGGTCCACAGGCATGCTGGCATTAAAAGACTGGTCTTTGGCATCGAATCGCCAAAAGACCTCGCAGCCGGCCATCGGCTTGACGTCAGCAGGTGTCAAATCTGCAAACATCGCCGGCGTGCGGTGGGCGTCGACAAAGCGCTTCTCATCGTTGAGCGTGAAGATGTCCAGTCGAATTGCGCCCTGGGTTGAGTCGGTGGTGAAACGATAGATTCTTTGACGGAAAACCTTGGACAGATCGTCACCGCGCGACTGCTGCACATAGAACAGGTTTTCACCGACTTTGGGTGCAACAACCGGCGAAAAGATGTAGTGCAGATGGTCATGCGCAGTGATCTTGGCCGTTATCTTGGGATCCTCGGCATCGATCTTCTGCTGCCAGACCTGCTCGTTGTTATTCCATTCGCCCCCAAACCAGGTCAAGAAGCGACTCAAGTCTTGATCCAAGGGTGTTTGTGCCTGCGCCAAGCCCGCGAGGCCACCGAGAAAGCACAAAAAGAGTGCACGCCATGGAAGCAGGTTCATCAACATGTCCGGTCTCCTGTGCCTACAGACAGTCGCCCGTTCAATCGCAGCGCTGGGGCAACTTTCCAGCCTTCTTGAGTTTGGCGTAGTAACTCCAACTGGTTTCATTGGGCTGGTAGAAGGACTCCGGGGCGGTCACATAGGTCGGGTAATTCTTTTTGGTGTACTCCTTGATCTGTACGGGGAGTTCATCAAACGAGGCGTACTTTCTGCCTTGGCCGCTATAAATAAGATAGCCCGGTGCATTGCCCATCTTCATCCATGGCAGCCAGGGGCCGGTACGGAACCACGAATAGTGAACCGGTGTGGAGCGCTGCGTGTCTGAAGTCAGGTCAGCCGTATTGGTAAAAAACAGAAAGTGCTCCGAGGCCAGATAGGTAGGCCCGGTGGACTCTTCCGGATGCTCAGCAGGCTGCAGTGCGTTGGGGTAGGCCAGCGGAATATCCCAGCGCAGGGAAGTGATCTCACCCATCTGGTTAAACGGGGCAAAGTTGTTGGGGCCGTCTTTCGGCGGCATCGGAAACTTGTTGCTGACGGGATCATTCGCAACATGGACCACGCACACCTTCTTACCGTTGAACGGATTGTTCCAACTCTCGATGATGCTTCCTGTCTTGAGATCCTGGTAGTAGGAAACTTCGCGCGTCACCCACTCATAGCTGCCATCCGGTTTGGCGATCATGCGACCCGCGTTATAGCCCTGTGTACGCATGATGGGCTTGGCTCTCTCACCAGGCACCACCGCGAGAATGGTGACTGACCAATCCTTGAACACCGGTTTGCCATCGAGGTCGCCGACAACACGAATCATCGATTTAAAAGCATCTTCATTTTTGCTGAGGTCGAGTGCGGCTACCGGATTGGAGACCAGACAGATCGAAGCGGCAACAGCAAGACTTACTTGGCAAAGAGTGGGTTTGATCAGCATATGGGATTTCCTTGTTGAAGTGGGTCACTGACCCGGTTGCTACCCGGCATCAAGGTCAGAAGGCAGAGCCTTGGCAAGCGCCAAGACTGGTGAAACATCGCACGCCATCAAGCAAGACGCTTGCCAGCATCCTTTTGGGCGGCAAATGCCAAGTCCAGGATGCATATCAACTGGCCCGGACTCGCGCGATGAAACACCTATTGAGTCGAATGAAACAATCCTGGAACAGGAACATATTCATACGAATGGTTCGTAAAACTCGATCCAGGCCCCACCCGGCGCACGCACTGCCAGCATACGAACATCGCCGTACGGGGCCAGAGAGGTGGTCACGACTGGCATCACCGGTGCGCAGCGGTGCTCGGTCAGGTGCTGTGCCAACGCCGCAATTCCCTGCACAGGGAATCTAAGACTCGCCATGCCGAAATTGGGCGGTCGACAAGTCTCAGACCAATCCAGCCCCCGCGCCCCCGGCACGCGAACAATTTCGATCGAGCCATCATTGCGGCCCTCGGGGTGCAGGATGTGCAGTTGAAGGCCGACCTGCGACGACAGGTTCGCGGGTACACCAAATACGTTCGGCCCCGGTGGAAAGTGTTCGAGATCAAACGAGACGTAGTTCTTGAACCCCAGCGTGCCACTCCAGAACTGCTGTGCGGCTTCGAGGTCGTCAACAATCAGGCTGGAGTTGAAAACCGGGCCGAGACCTTTCAGGTGCGACATGCCAGTGAGTGGCGGTGCCACCCGCTCGATCAAGGCCAGTCGCACGTTGTCTGGGCCACGCACCAGCCACTCCTTGACCGTCAGGCTGCCAAAATCCCATTGCACTGGCGGCGATGCGCCGCTCCACTGCTGCCCCCGCAGCGCGGCGGACTGGCGCTGCATGTCATGTACGCGCACATTCAGGTCAAAAATGCCGCCCACGTCCCAGCATTGATCGTCTGGACGCATATCCACCTGCGGTCCCGCATTTTCCAATCGAATCAATCGGACAAATCCACTGTGCAGACCGGGGTGCCCAATTAGCCATTCTTCACCGTGGGCCTGCGGAAAACCCCAGCCACAAAGCAAACGCGGATCAACCGTGCCATGGCGGCGCAACTCCCAACCGCCAACATCGATCCAGCAGGCCAGATGTGGTGTTTCTGAACGAACAATCACAACAGCCTCGGTAAATCCTCCGATCTGAAACTCTGGACTCATGCTTTAAACCTTTCCCGATTGACAATGCACCGCAGGCAAGTGATCACCGCACCGCGGTCTGCGACTTGAGAAACACCAGCAGGGCCTGAACTTCTGTCTCGCTTAATGTGTTGACATACGTCATGGCCGTTCCAGGGACCACAGATGCCGGATCCTGAATCCAGCGCTTGAGTGTGGCGTCGTCCCAGGTTAGTCCCGCTTTGCGCAACGCCTCGCTGTAGGCAAAGCCGGGCACCTGTGCCGCACCACGGCCCAGGGTACCGCGCAGATTCGGGCCAACCTTGCCCGGTTCATCTACCTGTAACGCATGGCAAGCCGCGCATCGCAAAAATGCAATGCGTCCACGTTGCAGGTCGTTCACTCCGGCAGCGAACACAGGGCTGCACACCAGGCCCACCATGAATGCCCATAGCAATCTACATATCATTTGGTCAACTCCAGGTGATTTCATAACAGACCAAGAATCTCCGTCGCGGCACGTTCTCCAGACTCCATTGCTGCTTCCATGCCGCGGATAGCACGCCCGGTATGCTCGCCCGCAAAGTGCAGCCGACCGTGCGGTACACCGAGCGCCTGTGCATACCGAGAAATCTGCCCCGGCCGCCAGTTTGCCCAGGCACCCCCGGTCAGCGGTGACTGCTGCCAAGCCACGCGACGCGCCAAACGAACCGCACCGAGTGAGGAAGGGTAGATCCTGGCCAACTCACTCATCAGCCTCTGTTGTGCATCAGCGTCACCCAGCACATCCCAACTGGCAGTACCGGCTCCGTTGATCCACACGGTCAGACACTCGGCGTTTCCGTTGCCTTTGGCATCTTGCGGGAAGATGCGCTCAATGGGGCCGTCCGACCACAAATAGGGCGACACTCCTTCACTCTCCCAGAACGGTTTAAGTACCTCCAGGTGGAACTGGGTAACCTGACCGTAGGCCAACTGCTGCACGGCCTCGGCATGGCGATCGGGAAGACCAGGCGAAAACCGCACGTTGCGCATGGCCGGTAGCGGCAGTGCACAGACGACAAAACGTGCCCTATGCCGCGTGCCATCTGCGCATTCCACGGTAACACCTTTGGCACCCACATCCACGGCAGTGGCCCGACTATTCAACCGGACGTCACCCTTGAGCGCCTTGGCCATCGCCTCCGGCAAACGCTGGTTGCCACCCACGATGTTCTGCACCGGGCCCTTGATCTTGACGATTTCACCAATATTGGTTTGCACGTAATACAAATTGAGGAGCGAAGTGTCTGCCAGCGTTTCGCCATAGCCATTGTTGACCTCCAGCAAATGCAGTGCTGCGTTGGCCAGTCCTTGTGCCTTGAGCTCGCCCGATACCGGGACGTCATAGCGAAAGTTGACCGGGTCGGCCCAGCCGGAGATGTTCTTGAGCGGACTGATTCCTGCCAATCGGCCCAGTGCGCGATCCGGCGGCATGCCCCGCAATGCAGTGGGAAACGGATTGTCCGGGGAGCGTGACCATTCGTCGCGTGTGAGACGCTTACCGTTGATGAAGTACACCATGCTCTCATCCCTGAGCAGCGGCGATCGGGCACTGGTCTCCAGTTTGAGTCCGAGTTGCTGTGCAGTGCTGACCACGCGCGCATAGGCGGCACCAACTTGGCTGCCACCGGCCTCAGGTCGCCCAGGTACATCATCGAGCGTATGCAGGCGACCACCCATGCGGGTACTGGCCTCGAGCACGCGCACCCGCAAGCCAAACTGCTCCAGCAACAGCGCCGCATTCAGCCCGGCCAGACCGGCACCCAGGACCACAACGTCCGGGTCCTGCGCAGCCCACAATGGCTGAAAACTGGCAGCACTGGCAAGGGCCGCGCCACCGGCCTTCAACATTGTTCGTCTTGGCAGATTAATCATGTTTGTGGCTCCTCATCAGGTGTTGCAATGGGGCGCTAATCCGAGCGCGCCCGGATTGACCAGTCCAAGGGGGTCCAATGCCTGCTTGATCTGGCGCACGAGGGCCGCATTCGGTGCGTTGATCTGCTCCAGGTAGGGGTAGGCGCGACCAATCTGGAAGTTGACGGCTCCGTGTCTGGCCAGGATGCGCGCGGTATCGTTCCACAGCGTCAGCACAAACGTGCGGATGTCCGGGCGGTTCTGGCGCTTTGCCCATTCACCCGGTGGATCGCTCAACTCGGTGGCCTGCACGTGCAGTGCGGTGACTTCGTCGTACCAGTAGAAGCAGGGCTCATACAGCACGCCATTGGGAACATTGGTAGTCAACGGGGAATACAGCACACCGAACTGGTCAAGCTCGGCCTGCCGTCCGGAAATCATGGCCTCTACTTCAGCGACTGCGGCCTGGATGTGCCCCAGTGGCACGATGCCATGAATAGGCACCCAGCGCTGCCCATCGATTCCAAGTGCCGAGCGCAGCGGCGGGAATGGTCGGCCACGCAAGCCCTTGGGCACCACCGGCGGCAGCACCTTGCCGCCATTTTTCAGGGCGAACGTCTCAATTTTTCGGATCTGCCGATCGGTATCAGCTTCTTCGTCACCTTCGACCGTCAGGTGCAGCGAGTAAGCAGCATTCTCAAGCTCTGAAGTGCCCGCCAATGCCATGCCGGCCACATCCTTGAGTCCAGACAACAATGTCTTTCCACCCTTGATCACGCCCAGTGCGGTCTTGGCTGCGTCGCCGAGTTTCTTTCCGGTTTGCGCCGAGTTGCGTGCCTTGTAGGCGTCGATACCAAAGGCCTCATTGCCCAGCCCTGAACGCGCCAGATCGATCTGTGTGGCGATCATCGACGCAAAATCGGGGAATGCCAAGGATGCATAACCGATAGCCTCAGGCTGCGCAATCAGCCTCAGGCTGACCGCCACCTTGATGCCAAAGGCACCCACGTCGCCAATGAACAGACCCGTCAAATCCGGCCCGCCCCAGCGCGTAAAGGGAATGCCGTTATTGCGACCAGCGCCGCCCGTGACCAGGCGCGTGCCGTCGCCCAGCACCACATCCACACTCAGCACCGACTCCGCTGCACTGCCGTAGCGAACCGAGCCGAAAAAAACACTGTTCTGCGACACGGTCCCCCCTACCGTGGCCAACAGCCCCGAAAGCGGACCCCAGTAAGGCGTGCGCAGGCCTGTTCCAACCAACGCCTCGTGCAGGGCTGCCCAAGTGCAACCTGCCTCCACGGTGACGAAACGGTTGTCTTCGTCAATCACCAGCACCCGGTTCAAGGCACGCAGGTCCAGCAATACGGCACCCTCATGGTCAGCCACATAACCGCCGGTATACGACATGCCGCCACCGCGCGGCACCACTGGGTGTCCGGCACCGGTAGCTATCTTGACCGCCGTCTGCACCTGCTCGGCATTGGTTGGCACCACCACGCAGACAGGCGGCTTGCCGTACCAGAACAGGTCATGGGCAAAGTGCGCACGGTTGGCGGGATCATCCAGCACCTGCTGATTGCCAAGGACTTTTCGAAGCTGTTCGACGATGGGGATTGAGTTCATATCAGGGGTTCAGGGTTATGAGGTTCATCAAAAATGATAGCTGTCTACGCAATCTGGATAAGCGCTGGAGGGCAAAAATGTTCAAGGAATCTGAAGCGAAAATGTCTCACTAGGCCTGTAGTTCGATCCACTCGCCAGATGGCCCTTGAAACAGCGCCAACGCACTGTCGTCGTCGGCCAGTCGGTTCCATCGTGCGCCCGGTGGCAACGGCACTGTGCGGCTGGCAGAAAAGCTGACTATGGCCAGCCCGGCGGGGAATCCTGCCAACACCGCGCTGGCCGGTCCATGTTCAGGTACCTGATCGATTTCGATCAGCGATGCCCCCGCCAGTTGCAGAGTGGCCACCGGCCGTTGCCAGTCGGGGTCCAGCGCGAGCGCATTGTTGAGCGCCGAAACGCGGGTCTCAAAGCGCAAACCGGAGTTGCCATTCAGCGCCTCGTAAAAACGAAGCGAAGTGTCTCGCTCGGGGCAACTCAGCACCGGAATGAACAGGCGCTCAGCCGTATGGGTCGCAGGCATCGGCAACCGAAACGGCGGCACCGGCCCACGCACTTCGGTAAGGTACAGCGTCTCGCCAGCAGGTCCTGCCACTTGCATTGCCACAATGGCGTCGCTGACCGACAGCGGGCGCGGTTCACCCAACACGGTAAAGCCGCTGTTGACAAGCCTGACTCCCAGCGCATACACGTCGCGCACCAGAACTTCCAGCGCCAGCCAGCCTCTCTGACGCATCGGGGCCGGTTTGACAACTCCTGGCACCTCAACGATGCGCATCCAGTGCGTCGAGGCGTCCTGCACATCGGCGCCCAAGACAACCATGCGCCGTGCGCTCAAAGCCGGCTTTTCCCACGCAGCCGCCAGTGATGCAGGTAGCGGCATATCGCACACCACCTGCATATCCAGTCCATCGCAGTACGCAGAAATCATCGCGTCAGCGTCATCGGTTATGACGGTGCCACCAACAGAATGATCGATATGAAGGGCAGCATTGGAGGATGTCATGGTTGCGGGATTTGTCGTGAAGGGTGTGCGGCGACAAACTCAAGCCGCATTGCAGCGTAGCGCTCGGGCATGATCAGCGGCGTTTCAACTACCCTCAGGTTGGCGGGCAATGGGTGAGCCAACAGTGCGTCGATATGGCGCAACAGGACCGACCCTAACCACCGGAAGAGCGTTGTCGGCACCTTCAGCGCCTGCACGTTCTGCGCTCGCTCGTGTTCAAAAGCGGCCCGGTAGGCGCTGTCATAGTGCGATCCGGCCGCCAAGAACTCCATGGCCAGCGTTTGCACCTCGGCAGGAGCTGGTATGCGCTGACTGATGCGATGCGCCTCGTCGTTCTGGAACCAGGGAAAGAACTGAGTCATTTGCTGAGCCATTTTCCAGGCGCGCTGCAAATGGCCGCCATCGGCGCAGGGGGTCAAATCGGGGAAATAACCTTCCACGATACGCTGGCGCGCGGCAGGGTCAAAGTGCGCCGCGTTATCCAGAAAAAGGTGGGCCACGTCGCCCGGGTGGGAATTGGCATAGGCAATTGCCAGTTGTGCACCGGTGGCCGACCCATACAGCATGAAGCGTGGTCCGGCCACCTCCAACAGCAAGGCGCGAAGACTGGGCAGATAGTCCGCAATGCCTGCAGGCACTTCCGGCAAAGCGTCCGAGCCACCATAGCCAGGTGTGTCGGGCGCAACCAGATCAAAGTCATTCCGCAGCAACCGCATCATCGGCTCGAACATCGCGGAGTTGCGCGGCGAAGGGTGCAACAAGACCAATGGCACGCCCCCAACCTTGCTCGTCTTGCGGAAGTGCAGGTAGGCGCCGTTTATCTGACGCAGGTGTCTCTCAATCATCAGAAGTTCCTACACAGACACCAGGAGTTTGCCAAACGTCCCACCCTGGTATAGCTTGACCAGCGCGTCGGGAAAACTCGACAGGCCGGGTTCGATCACTTCACGTGTCGAGACTTTGCCCTCGCGCAGCCAGCCAGCCAGTTCGCGCACAGCCGCTGGCCATTGCGCTGCATAGTCAAACACGATTAACCCGGTGAGGATGCCCCGCGCCGTCAGGATCTTCATGTAGTTTTTCGGACCGGCGTAGGCGGATTCGTTGTACTGTGACAGGGCGCCACAAATCACCACCCGCGCACCGCGCGCCAGGTTCAGCAACGCTGCGTCAAGCGTATCGCCCCCAACGTTGTCAAAATAGATGTGGACTCCGCCCGGCGCCAGGCGCTTCAAAGCGGCATCGGTGTCCTCGGTTTTGTAGTTAAACGCTGCGTCGAAGCCGGCCTCCACCAGATAGCGGCACTTTTCATCGCTGCCGGCGCTGCCAATCACGCGGCAGCCTTTGATCTTCGCAATTTGCCCGACGGTCGTGCCGACCACTCCTGCTGCACCCGATACGAAAATCACTTCACCGGCCTGCGGTTGCCCTTTGTCAAGCAAACCAAAATAGGCGGTCATACCGGGCATACCCAGCACCCCAAGATGCTGCGACAAAGGACCGTCGGTCGGATCACAGCGTGCCAGGCCAACCCCATCACTGATGGCGTACTCCTGCGCACCAAGCAGTCCCGTTACCCACTGCCCCACCGAATATTCATCGTTTCTTGAGGCCACTACTTCGCCTGCTGCAAAACAGCGCACCGGTTCGTCAAATTCGACCCCACGGATGTAGGTGGTACCAGCGTTGAGCCAATAGCGGATCGCCGGATCAACTGACAAGAATTGGTTTTTCACCAGCAGTTGGCCCACCTGCAAATTGGGCACTTGGGCACTGTGCAATGCCATGTCACCAGACTTGACCATGCCATGTGGACGTGCTGCCAGAACAATTTGTTGATTAAGCATGAGAACCTCGATTCCTGGCGGCGCTTGACTTTGCTATTTCACTAGTACCAGCGACAACTTCGCGAAATCGACCATCACGAGACCTAGAAGCATGAAGTCAATATGTTGTGCAGTGAATACTGGCATGCGATACCGCGGGTGTTAGTTGCGATCCGTCATGCGTTGGAGCATCTTCAGCGCCTCCGATGTGCTAACCACGTCCCCGGTTTTGAGGCTGAGGTCACGAAGGTTGTAATGGTGGGCTTCCTGATCACGATCTCCACAGGCGTCTTGCGCCACCACAACACGCAAATTGTTTTGTAGTGCGTCCACGGCACTCGCTCGAACACAGCCGCTTGTCGAAAAACCGCACACCACCACCGAATCAACGCCGCACGCACCTAACATCGATGCCAGTGGCCCGGCAAAGAACGCGCTCGGTACCGTCTTGCGTAACACGGGCTCCCCTGCCGCAGGCGCGACTCTCGGATCAATTTCTGCCCAATGCCCGCCGGCCACCAGTTCGTTCAGTACCGGCAGTTTTTCGCGAAACACACTGGCTTCATCGGGTGTGGCGTACGCATTGGAAGTAAAGAAGACAGGCAGTTGGCGCCGCCGGAACTCTTCCAGCAGCCTGGCAATCATGGCAATGGCGGCAGAGCCATCGGTGCCCACCGGCGAGGCAGGATCCGTAAAGCCGCGGGTGACATCGATGACCAGCAGCGCAGGACTCTTGCCGAGTCCCACCGCCTTGTTTGAGAGAGCTGCCATGTTTGTCTTATCAGGTACTCAAAAGGCCGTCAGACGGCTCCGGCAACAGGTTGAAGCTGCGCCTGCTTGTCGAGCCAGGCAGCGCTACGGCCACCGAGCTTGCGGTGCGTCAGATCTTCCGCAAGCGCGATAGCCACGCGCAACAGCCCCAGATCAATGCCCGTCTTGAACCCGCACTGCGTGGCCATGAGCACCAAGTCTTCGGTGGCCAAGTTACCGGCAGCTCCCGGAGCGAACGGGCAACCTCCCATGCCGCCCAGGCTGCTGTCAAATTTGCGGATCCCGGCCTCCATCGCAGCCCAGGCATTCGCCAATGCGAAGCCGCGGGTGTCATGAAAGTGTGCAGACAGCCGATCAGCGCCCCATTCGCGCGCGCAACGCCCCATCAGTTTCGCCACGGCGCGTGGATCGGCTGCACCAATGGTATCGGCAATGACTACCTCTCGCGCACCGGCCCGAACCATTTGCTCAACCAGTGCCAGCACGATGGCCGGGTCTACCGGTCCCTCAAAAGGACATTCAAATGCCACCGCAACATAAGCTTTTGTACGCATTCCTGCACCCACTGCGCCCTGCAGGGTTTCAGCACATACAGCGGTTGCCTGCGCCAGACTCATGTTAATGTTGCGCTGGTTCATGGTCTCGGTCGCCGACAACACCACAGCCACCTCGCGGACACCTGCGGCACGGGCGCGCTCCAAGCCTCGTAAATTGGGGACCAAGGCCGAATAATCCACCTGCGCTGCGTTTGGCAACAAGGGGAAAAGTTCATCGGCATCCGCCATTTGGGGCACTGCCTTGGGGGATACAAAGCTGGTGGCCTCGATGGACCGCACTCCCGCATCCACCAAGGCACGGACCAATCGCAACTTATCGGACCGAGCAACCAGCACTTTCTGATTCTGCAAGCCATCGCGCGGACCGACTTCATTGACCAACAGGACTTCGTCCATCCGTTACGCTCCTTCAGTGCCCAAAATTACCATTCAGTACCCATTCGACAGCAAGATCCCTGCCAGATGGTAGGGCTCAGCAGCTTCGGGTAGAACTGCTTCACTTCGCATGGGGTAGTCTTGCCACCTAAAGCGCACACGGATTGACGACACTGATGAATTGTGAAACATCGGCACGAATCCCGAAGCTTAAAGCCGCCAACATGTGAAACAATTGAAACAATTAATTGAACGCCTCTTGAAACACTGACCATTAGAATCCCCTTCCCCCCCTCGCGCAGTGCTTTCGAACTTCCACCCAAGGAAACCAAAAATGACATCCGGTAAACTTCGTTCGCCACGTATTTGTGTGCTGAGTTACAACTCCCTCAGCCAGATGGTGCACACCGTGGTGTCCGAATTTGCCTCCCGTGCCGAGATTGAAGTGGTGGAGGTATTGCTGGATCAGGCGCTCACGTTGGGTTTGGATATTGAAAAGAACCGACGTGCCGATGTCATTATCACGGCCGGAGCGAATGCGGTATTGCTTCGTTCCGCATTGAGTCTGCCGGTCGTTGCCATCAAGGTGACCGGGTTCGATTTCCTGCTGGCACTTCAGCGGGCGCGCAAGGTGTCCGACCGGATTGGTGTCGGCGTTTTTCGCCAGAAAAGTCTTGAGCTTGAGACCGTAAAGGAACTACTCCAAGTCGAAGTCTCACAGCAAACTTACGAGACGCGTGCCGATGCACAGGAGAGTTTTCAAAGGTTGCACGATGAGGGCTATCAAGTGATTGTTGGCTCCAGTCTGGTGGTCGAAATGGCAGAGGGCAGCGGATTGACGGGCATCTTGATCTATAGCCTGGAGTCGGTACGTCAGGCATTTGAAGAAGCCATTCAACTCGCTGAACTGGCCGTTCTCGAGGCAGCTCGATACGACAACCTCAACAGCGTGTTGCGTAACCTGCATGAGGCGGTACTGGCGGTCGATACCGAACATCGGGTCACTGCCATCAACCCCTTGATGGAGCGGGTACTGGGCGCCGTCAATGGGTCCGTTATCGGCCGGGCGCTCACCGAGTTTGACCCTTTGTTCTCGTTAACCAATGTGCTGTCTGATCGGGACGAGGCGGTAGATGTCGTTTTGCCGTACGAGAACAAGACCTATCTCATGTCACGCACAGCGATTCGCGAGTCCGGCATCGTTACCGGTGCCATATTGACGCTGTACGATGCGCATGACATACAGCGTGCCGATACCGTGATGCGGTCCCAGCGCCGTCCGCGCAGCTTGACTGCCAAGTACCATTTCAGCCAGGTGGTTGGCGCGAGTCCCGCTCTGCGTCAGGCGCGGGCAGTGGCGCAGCGATGTGCACAAAGCGATTCCACGGTTCTTATCACCGGTGAAAGTGGCACTGGAAAAGAGTTGTTTGCCCAGGCCATTCATAACGCGGGCGGACGCAATGGCAAGCCGTTTGTAGCTCTGAATTGCGCCGCATTCCCAGAGTCTTTGCTGGAAAGCGAATTGTTCGGCTATGACGATGGGGCATTCACCGGTTCACGCAAAGGTGGCAAGGCGGGGTTGTTCGAAACTGCCCATACCGGTACGATATTTCTGGATGAAATAGGTGACATGCCGGTGTCCTTGCAGACGCGCCTGCTGCGTGTGTTGCAGGAGCGCGAAGTAGTGAGGCTCGGCAGCCTGCAGCCTATACCCATTGATGTTCGCGTCATTGCCGCGACGCACTGCCATCTGCCCGATCGCATTGAGCGCGGCACGTTCAGGGCCGATCTCTACTATCGCATCAATATCCTGAGGGTCTCACTTCCAGCACTTCGAGACAGACCCGAGGACATCGGCAGCTTGGCGCTGCAACTGCTTTTTTCAGCGTTGCGGCGCCAGGGATGCAGCTTGCCAGCGGACCAACTCCTGGCACCCTTGTTACCCGTTATAGTCAAATATACATGGCCGGGTAACGTGCGTGAACTTGAAAACATCATGGAGCGATTTGCGGTCTACGCCAGTGCATCCGGGACAGCCAACGCGGTTGACTACCCAACCTTTATGCTCGAGATCGCAGAGTTAAGCGTCATGCCCGCCGAATCCAGACTGGCGCAACCACCCGCTGCATCCTATCCAGAGACTCCGATCAAGATCGATAAAGCTGCAATCATCAGTGCTTTGACGCACGCTGGTGGTAACAAGCAGATCGCCGCATCACGGCTGGGCATCAGCCGCACAACATTGTGGCGAAAGATTCGTGAGGAGCAACTCGAAGACTAGTAGTCCGTTTCATCAAAAACGTTACGAAATGAAATCGATGGATTTTTCAGGCTGGCTAGGCGTGAGGAGGCGACATAGCCGTAGCTATGGCAACGACGAACAACAACGCCGGACGGGAAAAGGCACGATTTCATGTAAGCGTTTTGGTGAAACGGACTACTAGGGTGGATCAGTCTGCTTGCAGTCGTACCTCGGATGGCACGATTTCTGCGTGAAAGCGCTCATCGTGCAGTTTAGAAAATAGGCAATCATGGCATTTGACATTTTGGCGATTGACGCAGTCGTCAACATTTGGACCAAAGAGGCTCTCGCAAACCGACCTGAGCGAAAGAGTTTTTACGTTGACAAGATGCGTGTGGGAGACGGCACGTTTGGTGGTGTCAGCCTTGAGGAAATGATCGGTCGCATGGACGCTGCGGGAATCGAGCGATCGTTTCTGATAGCCGCCAAAGTGGGTGTGAAGCACCACCCGGCCTGCTATCAGGTCCCGTACGCACTGGTAGCGGATGCGGTGCAAAAATATCCGGAGCGTTTTTCGGGTCTGGCAGGCGTCGACCCGACCGAGGGAATGGCGGGTGTTCGTGAACTGGAAAAGTCGGTACGGGAATACGGTTTTATCGGTGCCCATAGCTACCCTCACTGGTTTGAGCTCGCACCCGACCATGCGAAGTACTACCCCTTTTACGCCAAATGCGTAGAACTCGATATTCCAATCCAATTACAGGTTGGGCAATCGATGGTCTATGACGCCTCCTACCCTCGTCGAAGTGTGGGTCGACCAATCTCATTGGACTCGGTGGCCTGTGATTTCCCAGAATTGAAATTAGTAGGTATTCATGTCGGTATTCCATGGACGGACGAGATGATCGCAATGGCCTGGAAGCACAGGAACGTCTATATTGGTTGCGATGCGCATCGGCCCACTTATTGGCCAGAATCGTTTGTCAAGTTCATTAATAGTTATGGACAAGACAAAGTGATTTTTGGAACTGACTTTCCGGTACTGCCGTTCGAACAAACGCGTTCTGACATCGAAGCACTGGGTCTAAAGCCTGCAGCTCTGCGCAAGTTGCTGCGTGATAACGCAGTAAGCGTTTACAAGCTGTAGTTCGGCACCGCCCTGATCGTCTGGGGATTTCCCCCAGAACAGGCACGGGCAAATTCAATCACATAGAGGCTCCGGCCACCGCAGGTCGCTGTCTGACGCAATCACTCTGATCCCAGTTCACACAGTTGAATGTGTCGGTGTCCAAAAAAAGGACGTAAAAAAAGGTGGCACCACCGGTGCCACCAACCCTTAGAGAATACCGTGTGAATTAGAAGTCGTATGTGAGGGTGACTCCCGCCTGTCGCAAACGCGGCAGAAAATCGACAGACGTCAGCCGGAAAAACGCGGGATCACGGTAGCGGAAACCATTGACCGAAGTTTTGTCATCGGTTGCGTTCTTGACCCAGCCCGTAACACGCCAACCTGGCCCTCGTATGCCGGCACTCAGGTTCACATGGGTAAATGGATCAGCCCAAATGGTATTTTGCAACTCAGCATAGCGACGTGACTGATAAATCACGTCTGTACGACCGAAGAAGCGAAGGTTGTCAACCGAGATCGGGAAATCTACCGCCACCGACATCGCTGCAGAATGCTGCGGAGTGCGTGGCAGCTTAAAGCCTGCCACCGAACGGTTGCCGCCATAAACAGTTCCTTGGGTGGTTTCAGTGCCTTCATCCGCGATCGCATCGGTATAGGCGTAATTCCCAGAGAGGGTCAACCAGCGCGTGGCGCGGTAGGTCCCGTCCAATTCAAAACCCTGGGTATGCGCTTTGCCAACATTGTTAACAATGGTCGCCGTCGTCTGCAATCCGCTCACCGGGTCGATCCGGGTAGCAAGGTTAGACAACTGCAGGCCATCAATCTCATTGCGGAACAGTGAAGCGTTAAATGCCAGGCGTTTGTTATCAAGCAAGGTTTTGAACCCAATCTCATACGACTGGATCTTCTCTCCGTCATAAGTGAACGTGCTAGCTGGCAGACCGGCAGACGCGTTGAAACCTCCGCTCTTGCTACCTCGAGCTGACTGCGCATAGAGCATCGTGTCCTGATTCATTTTGTAGTCGAAGGTCACACGCGGCGAAAAATCGGTGAAGGTTTGGCTGCCTTGAATAGCACAGACCTCACCAGCAACACAGGTGCCGGACGTGACTTTAGCGATCCCCAGCGGCGTTCCCCCAACTTCTACCGTCTCCTTGTTGTAGCGACCTTCCAGCGAAACGCGCATAGATTTGTCGATCTCGTATTGCAGGCGACCAAATGGGGCCACATTGCTGGTACTGGTAGTCGATTTTGCGACCATTGGATCGGCGGTTACCTGACCTTTGGAGTCACGCAGGATCACGCCACTGCCGATGCCACTGGTATCTTCCTTGTAAACAAATGCCCCCACCAACCAAGTGAGGGGCTGGGTCTGGGGCGAAGCCAAACGCAGTTCTTGGGTGTAGTAGGTCATCTCATCACGGTTGTAACTCAGCCATGAAGTGCCAAAAATAGAAAATCGACCGCCTGCGTACGACTCATCAACGCCATTGTTGGTATTCTGGCGGGTGTAGGACGACTGTGAGGTCAACGTATAACCGTTGTCAAAACGGTAGTTGAATGTGAGCGCTGTCTGTGTCGTCTGACGATCCAATCCAGCAACATTGCCGTAGTTGGTGCCGGTTTTGGGATCCGTGTAGTTGGCGAGATCAGCTGTGTTCAAGCGCACGATCGCGTCGGCCAAAATCGACGGGCCGCATGGCCAGCCATTGAGGCGGTTGGAAGCACTTGGCGCCACTGCCCCATCGGGGATACCTGCAGCATTGTTGCCGACTATGTTAATGGTCTTGCCATCGCACACGCCACCATTGGGGACGTTGGTGGATCCGTTTTGACTGGTGACAGCACCGCCGGCTTGTGTTGGCACAGGGCGATTCACCGCCGCAAACTGTCCATCCCTGATGCTGGACGTGTTCAGTGAAAGCAGCGCATCAAAAGCCTTGCTTGGGGTAAACAGCAATTGCACGTTGGCCGCATTTGTACGCTCTTCACCAATCTTCTGATCGGTTAGCGAGTTCGTGTATTGACCGCCGAACTGGTGATGCTTGGCAGTGACTCTTGCAGCAAGAACGTCCTTTAAAACAGGAAAGGAAATCGCACCAAAAATCGATGATTCACCCGCTTGTCCACCGGTCACAGACACCCGCCCCTCCACTTCATGCGAAGGCTTTACTGTGACATAGTTGATAGCACCGGCATAGGTGGAACGACCGTACAGCGCAGACTGCGGGCCTTTGATGACTTCAACCCGCTCTGCGTCATCAAGCAACAGCCCCAAAGCGCCGTAACGCTGATACACACCGTCGACGAAAACCGAAGTCGCCTGCGGCGCCGTAGGAATCAGCGTCGTTATTCCGCGCACTACCGGACGTTCACCTACACGCCCAAGATCGGCGGTGTAGCTCAAGCCAGGCGTGTACTGCGACAACTCGGCGATCGACGTGATCGAGCGTTCTTCGAGATCCTTGCCCGAGAGAGCCTGAATGGACAGCGGCACCTCCTGCAGGCTCTCGCCGACTCGGCGGGCAGTTACCACTACCTTACCCAATTGCCCGGTATCGGCCGCAGCCTCCTGGCCGGCGGACGTTGGAGCGGTTTGCGCCATAACCTGGCAAGTTGCTAACGCCACAGCAGTCATCAAAAAAGGCTTGAACTTACGCATTCATTTCTCCAGCAAGTTAATTGTTCCGGTTGTAAATAGCAGGGCAACAGACCGAGTAATAGCAACATTCGTACCACGAAACAAGGTGCCAACTTTGCCAAAAGGTGGTTTGAATCTTGGCTTCGAGCCTGGTTTTCGAGTTTTGAAACTGTTTCAATCAGTCGATGAAACGCACATTGTTTCAATTGATCAGCGCATACGATCGATTCGATACCGCCTGGTCAATTCATCCTATTAGTGACAACGGGAAAGCACCCCTGCGTAGCACCTCATTTTGTGAAGGAAACAAGGTCACGGCGTCCGTACTATATGCGCGAATTGCTATCACAATAATAGCGAACTCTATTGGCATGGCCAGGTTTGGGGTGGCCATTGGGGGTCAGGCAAGAGGCAAAGCGGTGGTGAATTTGATCTCTTCCATCGAAAAAGCAGACGAAACGCTCGTCAAATCCGCCATCTTGATGAGTCTTTTGTAAATTTTGTCATAGCCGTCGATATCGGACGTTACAACCTTCAGTAGATAGTCTACGTCGCCACTCATACGGTGAAATTCAACTACCTCGGGCAATGAAATAACCGCAGCTGCAAACTGTTCAAGCCACTTTTCATCGTGGCGCGCTGTGCGGACGCTAACGAAGACCGTTACCGGCAAACCAAGCTTCTTCCGATTCAGTAGCGCCACACGGCTTTCGATGATGCCGTCATCTTCCAGTCGCTTCAACCGCTTCCAGCATGGCGTTGTGGACAATCCGACACGCTCACTCAAGGAGGCAATGGAAAGCGACCCGTCCGTTTGAAGCACGGACAGAATTGCGACATCGATACGATTAAGTTTATTCATTCTTCAATCCAGAAAATTTCAGCACATTCATGCTACATATTGACTATATCTCAGGCATTTTAGGGACGTTTTTGACGAGATGACAGGTCACACTCAGGCTTAGGCATACTTCAATATGATCGCGGAAAACAGATGAGAGACCCAACACGAATCCTTCAGAACCTGACGCAACTGGTGGGCAATACGCCCATGCTTGCCATCAATTTTCGTTTTCGAGGCAGAGAACGTTGCGTTTATGCAAAGGCAGAGTATCTGAACTTCACGGGTTCAATCAAGGACCGGATGGCCCTGCATATATTGCGACGGGCACACGCGCAGGGCATATTGAAACCGGGAATGCCTATCGTCGAAGCGACAAGCGGAAACACCGGTATAGCCTTCTCGGCCATTGGTGCCGCGATCGGACACCCGGTTCGTATTTACATGCCAGACTGGATGAGTCAGGAGCGAAAAGATTTGATTCGGTCGCTTGGGGCGGAGGTTTGCCTGGTGAGCAAAGACGAAGGAGGATTCTTGGGAAGCATAGCTCTGAGTGAAGCTTTCGCCAAAGAAATAGGCGGCTTTCTGCCACGTCAGTTTGCAAATGACGCGAACGTCGAAGCCCACGCATTGTCAACAGGAGCGGAGATCTGGACTCAGCTGGAAAAAGAATCCATTCGCCCAGATGCATTTATTGCGGGTGTCGGAACCGGCGGAACGGTGATGGGCGTTGCCAGATACCTGAGAAGTGTTCAGTCCGGTGCAAAAGTCCATCCCCTGGAGCCGTCCAACAGTCCAACCCTGAGTGCCGGACACAAGGTGGGAATACACCGCATCCAGGGAATCAGTGACGAGTTCGTTCCTCCTATCGTCAAACTTGAGCTACTGGATGACATCATCGCTGTAGATGACGGCGATGCCATCTGAATGGCGCAGGCGTTGTCAAGTCAACTCGGGCTGGCGGTTGGCATCAGCAGCGGCGCAAACTTCCTTGGAGCGTTGCTGGCGCAGGAACGGCTTGCTCCTGAAGCAAATGTTGTGACCGTCTTTTGCGATGACAACAAAAAGTACTTGAGCACAGCGCTCATGCAGAATGAACCGGAAAAACCAGACTTCCTGCACCGCGAGGTGGAGTTGTTAAGTTTCCGATGCCTGCCCAGAGGATTTGCGCGCGATTGGGATCCGTCCGAATCGGCGTAAGCGGCTGGTCCCCAAACGAACTTGATCCGACATCAGTTCGTGCGGGTTACTTTGTTCAAGTGGCGTGGCGCGTCGGGATTGAGGCCGCGTGAGCGCGCCAGCGCTTCGACCATGGGGTAGAAACTCTGAATCACCGAGATCGGGTCCAGATCAACGGAGCCACTGTCGGTCACGCACAGGTTCGCTCCTGGCGTTCCGGCGGGTGCCGCCAGCAGGATGCGGGCACCCCGGCCGCGCATCTCTTCGGCCAAGGCCAAAAGACCTGCTTGTGCAGGTCCACGCGGCGCGAAAATCAGCAGCGGATAGCCTTGGTCAATGAGCGCCATCGGCCCGTGCTTGACCTCGGCACCGGAAAACGCCTCTGCTTGTATGCCGCAGGTTTCCTTGAACTTCAATGCAGCTTCCATGGCAATGGCCTGCCCGGTGCCCCGGCCAATGACAAATAGTCGGTCTGCGCCCTGCAGCAAGTCCACACCATCAGACCAATCCTGACGCGTCGCGCTGAGCAGCGTGGCAGGCAGGTCGGCGAGTGCAGCCTGCAGTTCCAAATCATCTTGCCAGGCAGCCACGGTGCGGGCACCAGCGACAAGTTGCGCAATGAAACTCTTGGTAGCCGCCACGCTCTTCTCCACGCCTGCATGTAGCGCAAACACCCAATGGGCGGCTTCTGCCAGTGGCGAGGATGGGGCGTTTACAAAAGCCGCAGTGCATGCCCCCCCGTCGCGAAAGAACCGGGTGGGAGCAACCAAGTCCGGACTCTGGCCGGATTGCGAAAAGGCCATGGACACCAGGCCGTCGCATTGGACTTTTGACTGGTACAACGTGATCAGTGACATCGGCAGGGATGTCACCAGGCGGCCCATGCGGGCCATGATGAGGTAGGCCATGAAATGCGCGGCATGGTCGGAACTGCCGCGCGCAATGGTCAGGATGGACGAAGGTGGCTGCGTACGCAAATGCGAACCAAAGGCACGGTAGAGGGCGTCATCGTTGGCGAGTTGGGTCGCGACGGATTCGGGCGCTTGCAGGGCCTCAGCCAGCATGTGAGTGTTCAATGGACTTTCCTTCTATATACACGTCAGTGAGGTTCAGGTCGCGGTCCAGCAGCACAAGGTCTGCCCAGGTGCCGGTCTGAAGGCGGCCACGGTCGGATGCTCCGATGTGATTGGCAGCATGGGTGGATACACGCTGGGATGCATCCACCAGCCCCAGGCCCAGGGTGTGCACCAGATTGCGCAACGCCTGGTCCATCGTCAAGGTGGAGCCCGCCAGCGTGCCGTCAGCCAGGCGCACGCCACCCAGGCACTTGATCACGGTTTGGCGGCCCAGTCGGTATTGGCCATCTGGCATGCCCGCCGCTGCGGTGGAATCGGTCACACAGTACAGATGGGGGATGGCGCGCAGCGCTACCCGGATGGCACCAGGATGCACATGCACGAGGTCTGGAATGATCTCGGCGTATTGCGCATGCGCCAGCGCCGCGCCAACCGCACCGGGCTTGCGGTGGTGCAAGCCGGTCATGGCGTTGTAGAGGTGCGTAAAGCCAACTGCGCCTTTGTCCATGGCCTGCACCGCTTCGTCATAGCTGGCCAAGGTATGGCCAATTTGCACGCGATAGCCGGCCTCGACCAATGATTCGATGACATCCATGTTGCCCGGAACTTCGGGTGCCAGCGTGATGAGGCGGATGGGCGCCAGGGCATGCAGGTGTTTGAGTTCAGCGGCATTGACCGGCCGGGCGAAGTCTGGTTGGGCACCCAGCATTTCGTAGCTGATGTAGGGGCCCTCCAGATGCACTCCCAGCACCCGCGCGCTGCGCGGACCGCGCTTGACACATGCCTGGGCAAGGCCGGCAAATGCCAGCTCCAGGTCCTCCAGCGGTGCGGTCATGGTCGTGCCCAGCAGTGCCGTGGTGCCATGTTGCGCATGTTGGGCGGCAAGCGTTGCAATCGCTTCGCCGCCGTCCATCACATCGCAGCCGCCACCGCCGTGCACATGCAAGTCGATGAAGCCAGGAATCACCAACGGAATGCGCTTCTCCAGAACCTGCGCTTCGCTGACCGGCTGCCCCGTGATCTGCGCGACGCGTCCCGATGCATCGATCGTCAGTTCTCCATGAACAAAGCCTGTGGGCGTCAGGATGTGGCCTCTGACGGGGTTCATCGTTCCCGCCTCATTTCCACCACAAAGTCGTAATAGTCGCTGCGGCAATAGGAGTGCGTGAGTTCCACCACCAATCATTGCCACAGAAACGGTGCGTTCCAGCCAGCGCGGTGCTCATGAGGGTGCCCCCAGCGTTTGTTGCAGTAACCATAGTGCTCCCTCGGCAGGTCCCATCGCCGCGTCCACGCACCGGTTGCGCAGTTCCCGGGTCATGCGGCTCTGCAGTCGCATCCCGATGCTGCCGCAAATCGCCACTGGGAGCGCACGCGTGGGATCCAGTGCATCGGCGATGGATTCAAGGTGTTGCGCGGCCTGCTGCAACAGGTTGGCAGCAACCGGATCACTGGCCTCACATTCAAACACCAAGGGTGCAACCTGGGCGTAGGAGAATTGGGCGGATGTCGCGCACCAGGCCGCCAAGTCCTGGCGGGTCTGGCCACAATGCCCCCATGTCCGACGCGCCAGTGCGCCCGCCGGCGCCCGCCCATCCATTGCTGCCTGGGCCAGTCGCACCGCTTGCAGTCCAAGCCAGGCACCGCTGCCCTCATCGCCCACCGGAAAGCCCCAGCCCCCTGCGACTGCATGGGATGCGTCGCTGCGCAGAACTTCCCCCACACTTCCGGTACCGGCGGCCACCATGACACCAGGTTGGCCTCCATGTGCCCCAATCAACATGGTGTAGCCATCGGTTTCGAGCAGAATTTTCCCAAATGGCGGCAGTTCAGCACGAAAGGCATCGCAGAGCGCCATCGTATGCACCCCGGAGAGGCCGGCGGCCAGCGCTATGCGTGACCATGCAGGAAGGGTCAGATCCGCCCCGACAAATGCCGCCGAAATGGCGTCTTGCACCTGCAACCATGCGCCAGGCACTCCTTGCCCAAGTGCACTGGGTCCCGCTTCACCATGCGCGAGGATAGTGCCATCCGGACGCGCCAGAAGTGCCCTCGTTCCAGTACCGCCTCCGTCCACGCCCACCAAAAACTCGACCATGCCGCTCCCTATGTGCCTCGGACAAATGAAAACAAGCCAATTAAATACCAAAATTTCACTGGTATTGGTTTGTTGCCCATGCGCTACACGGGTTAATGTCCCAGGTAGTGGCCCAAACGATTGACTTGCCAGACATTCCCAAGACCGTTGACGAGCGAAGACAGGGAAAGACTAACGCGGCAGCGCGCTGCACCCCATCAGAAACTCATCGACCGCACGGGCGGCCTGACGGCCCTCACGTATCGCCCAGACCACCAGGCTTTGGCCGCGACGCATATCACCGGCAGCAAACACTTTGACCACGTTGGTTGCGTAGCCTCCGGCTTCTTCCGTGGTGGCGCGTGCATTGCCGCGTGCATCCTTGGCCACACCGAACGCTTCCAGCACGGTCGCTACCGGATTGACAAAGCCCATGGCGAGCAGCACCAAATCAGCCTTCAGGACCTGCTCCGACCCGGCAATCTCCACCATCTTGCCGTCTTTCCACTCGACCTTCACAGTCTTGAGTCCGGTGAGCTTGCCTTTTTCTCCGATGAATTCCTTGGTGGAAATGGCAAACTCGCGCGAGCAGCCTTCGTCGTGGCTGGAACTGGTGCGCAGTTTGATGGGCCAGTAGGGCCAGGTCATGGGGCGATTTTCTTCCGCCGGCGGCTGGGGCATCACCTCAAACTGGGTGACGCTTGCGGCTCCATGGCGATTGCTCGTGCCCACGCAGTCCGAACCGGTATCGCCGCCACCAATGACGATGACGTGCTTGCCATCCGCCCGCAGTTGGCCCTTGAGCTTGTCGCCTGCGTTGACCTTGTTTTGTTGCGGCAGGAACTCCATGGCGAAATGAATGCCCGCCAGATCGCGGCCGGGCACCGGCAGATCGCGGGATTGCTCCGAGCCTCCGGTCAGCAGCACGGCGTCAAATTCCTTTTTCAGTTGTTCTGCGGACACCGACTCTTTGGACCAGTTGGTCACTTTGGAGTCCTTGGGCCAGTCGCCAACCACGACACCGGTGCGAATCGTGACGCCTTCTTTCACGAGTTGCTCCACCCGGCGGTCGATATGGGACTTTTCCATCTTGAAGTCGGGAATGCCATAGCGCAGCAAACCACCGACCCGGTCGTTCTTCTCAAACAGGGTCACTGCATGCCCGGCACGCGCCAACTGCTGCGCCGCGGCCAATCCGGCCGGCCCTGCGCCCACCACAGCCACGCGCCTACCAGTCTTGTGTGTTGCGGGTTGGGGGACGACCCATCCCTCGGACCAGGCGCGGTCGATGATGGCGTGCTCAATCGATTTGATGCCTACGGCCTCACCGTTGACGTTCAGGGTACAGGCGGCTTCACAGGGAGCAGGACAAATGCGACCGGTGAACTCGGGGAAGTTGTTGGTGCTGTGCAACGTATCGATTGCGGTCTTCCAGTCGCCCCGATAAACCAGATCGTTGAAATCCGGAATGATGTTGTTCACCGGGCAACCGTTGTTGCAAAACGGTGTGCCGCAGTCCATGCAACGCGCAGCTTGTTTGTTGGCCTGCGCATCGTCCAGGCCAATCACAAACTCCTTGTAATGCTTGAGCCGCTCGGCAACGGGCTTGTAGCCTTCCTCGATGCGCTCAAACTCCATGAATCCAGTAACTTTTCCCATGATCTTTCCTAGTCAGTTGGGGACAGAGCAGATTGGCTACGCCAATCCTGGTCTGTCCCGCAAGGTGATTTATCTGGCCGCAACTGCTACTTTTTTGGTAGCTGCTTGCGCTTGTTTTTCGGGCGTTGCAGCCGATTTTGGCAAAACCCCAAGTCCACGTGCATGAATTTCGCCCAAGGCCCGCTTGTACTCACTCGGGAACACCTTGACAAATTTGGCGCGAGACGCCTCCCAGTTGTCCAGCAACTCGCGCGCACGCTTGCTGCCAGTCCAGCGGTTGTGGTCGGCCAACAATTTCTTCAGCTGGGCTTCGTCGGTCTCACCCCGATGCCAGATACCGCGGTCCATGCCGGCTTCCTGCTCGGTTGAAGTGAGAACCTTCTCCAGGGTCACCATGGCCGTGTTGCAGCGCTTGGCAAACTGCCCGTCTTCGTCGTACACGTAGGCGACTCCACCGCTCATTCCAGCCGCAAAGTTGCGCCCGGTCTTGCCCAGCACGGCGACAGTGCCACCGGTCATGTACTCACAGCCGTGGTCACCGGTGCCCTCCACCACTGCATTGGCCCCCGACAGTCGTACCGCAAAACGCTCGCCCGCCACACCGCTGAAAAAGGCTTCACCGGTGGTTGCTCCGTACATCACTGTGTTGCCCACGATGGTGTTGCGAATGGCTTCGCCCCGGAAGTCGATGCTGGGTCGCACCACGACGCGCCCGCCCGACAAGCCCTTGCCGGTGTAGTCATTGGCATCGCCAATCAGGTACAGCGTGATGCCCTTGCACAAGAACGCTCCGAAGGACTGGCCGCCGGTACCTTCCAGCTGGATATGGATGGTGTTGTCGGGCAGTCCCTCAGGATGCACCTTGGTGACCGCGCCTGACAGCATGGCACCCACGGAGCGGTTGACGTTGCGTGCGGTCTCCATGAACTGCACCTTTTCACCCTTGTCGATGGCCGCGCGGCTCTTGGCGATGAGTATGTTGTCCAGCGCCTTCTCCAGACCGTGCTCCTGCTCCAGGGTCTGGAACCGGGGCACATCGGCAGGTACTTGCGGCTGGACAAACAGGCGCCCAAAGTCCAGTCCCTGGGCTTTCCAGTGTTCAATGCCCTTGCGGGTATCCAGCAAGTCAGAGCGACCGATCAGGTCATCGAACTTGCGGATGCCCAACTGGGCCATGATTTGCCGAACCTCTTCCGCGATAAAGAAGAAATAGTTCACCACATGCTCGGGCTTGCCGGAGAACTTCTTGCGCAGCGCAGGGTCTTGCGTGGCCACGCCCACCGGGCAGGTGTTGAGGTGGCACTTGCGCATCATGATGCAGCCTTCCACCACCAGCGGTGCGGTCGCAAAACCAAACTCATCGGCTCCCAGCAATGCGCCGATTGCAACGTCGCGGCCGGTCTTCATCTGGCCGTCGGCCTGCACCCGGATGCGGCTACGCAAACGGTTGAGCACCAACGTCTGCTGTGTCTCGGCCAGGCCAATTTCCCACGGGCTGCCGCAGTGCTTGATGGACGACCAGGGCGAGGCACCGGTACCGCCATCGTGCCCGGCAATCACCACGTGGTCGGCCTTGCACTTGGCCACCCCGGCGGCGATGGTTCCCACACCGATCTCGCTGACCAGCTTGACACTGATACCCGAGTGCGGTGCCACGTTCTTGAGGTCGTGGATCAACTGGGCCAGGTCTTCAATCGAATAGATGTCGTGGTGCGGCGGCGGAGAAATCAGGCCCACTCCCGGCACCGAATGGCGCAAGCGTCCAATGTAGTCCGACACCTTGCCACCCGGTAGTTGCCCGCCCTCGCCCGGCTTGGCACCCTGGGCCATCTTGATCTGAATCTGGTCCGCGCTGTTGAGATACTCGGCCGTCACGCCAAACCGGCCAGAGGCCACCTGTTTGATGCGTGAACGCAGCGAGTCGCCCGGCGTTAGCGGGATATCCACTTCGACCACATCATGGCCGATGATGTCGGCCATGGTTTGGCCTTGCTGGATCGGGATGCCCTTGAGTTCCTGGCGGTAACGCGCCGGGTCCTCACCACCCTCACCGGTGTTGCTCTTGCCGCCGATGCGATTCATGGCAATGGCCAGCGTAGCGTGGGCTTCTGTTGAAATCGATCCAAGCGACATGGCGCCGGTGGCAAAGCGTTTGACGATTTCCTTGGCGGGCTCGACTTCGTCCACCGGTATCGCTTTGGCAGGATCAATTTTGAACTCGAACAGCCCACGCAGTGTCAAGTGCCGCTTGCTCTGGTCGTTGACGATCTGCGCGTATTCCTTGTACGTGTTCCAGTTGTTGGCGCGGGTGCTGTGCTGCAGCTTGGCAATGGCATCAGGCGTCCACATATGCTCTTCACCCCGGACACGCCAGGCGTATTCGCCACCGGCGTCCAGTGCCTGCGCCAGCACCGGGTCGGCACCAAATGCCGCCTTGTGCATGCGGATGGCTTCTTCCGCAATGTCGAACACGCCAATGCCTTCTACGCGGCTTGGGGTACCGGTGAAATACTTTGCCACGGTAGCGCTGGACAGGCCGATCGCCTCGAACAGCTGCGCGCCGCAATAACTCATGTATGTCGACACGCCCATTTTGGACATGATCTTGGACAAGCCTTTACCGACCGCCTTGATGTAGTTGTAAATGGCTTTTTCGGCACTCAACTCACCCGGCAAATCCTTGTGGATGCTGCCCAATGTTTCCATCGCGAGGTACGGATGCACAGCCTCAGCGCCGTAGCCCGCCAGCACCGCAAAGTGGTGCACTTCGCGGGCGGTACCGGTCTCCACCACCAGCCCGGCTGTCGTGCGCAGCCCCTCGCCCACCAGATGCTGGTGAATTGCCGAGAGTGCAAGCAACGCCGGAATGGCCACCTGCGTAGCGGACAAATTGCGGTCGCTGATGATGAGAATGTTCTTGCCACCCTTGATCGCATCCACCGCCTCGGCGCACAGCGACGCCAGCTTGGCCTCGACCCCTTCATGACCCCAGGATAACGGGTAGGTGATGTCGATGGTGTGGCTGCGGAACTTGCCCTGGGTGTGTTTCTCGATATCGCGCAGTTTGGCCATATCGGCAAAGTCGAGCACCGGCTGGCTCACCTCCAGCCGCATCGGCGGATTGACCTGGTTGATGTCAAGCAAATTGGGTTTGGGCCCAATGAACGACACCAGCGACATCACGATGGCTTCGCGGATTGGGTCGATCGGCGGGTTGGTCACCTGTGCGAACAATTGCTTGAAGTAGTTGTAGAGCGGCTTGTTCTTGTCGGACAGCACTGCCAGCGGGCTATCGTTGCCCATGGAGCCAATGGCCTCCTCACCCGCAGTGGCCATGGGCGCAATCAGGAATTTCAGGTCTTCCTGCGTAAAGCCAAAGGCCTGCTGGCGGTCCAGCAATGGAACCGCGTCAGTCACGCGCTTGGGCTCGACGCCGGCCACCACCGCAGAGAACGCAGGTTCTTTGCGGCGTTCAGAAAACGACACGTCGTCGAGCCGGATGCGTAGATTCTCTATCCACTGCTTGTAAGGCTTGCTGTTGGCCAACCCCGCTTTGAGCTCCTCGTCATCAATCATGCGGCCCTGCTCGAGGTCGATCAGGAACATCTTGCCCGGCTGCAATCGCCATTTGCGCACGATCTTGTTTTCGGGCACTGGCAAAACGCCCGACTCGGAGCCCATGATGACCAGGTCATCGTCGGTAATGCAATAACGGGAAGGACGCAGGCCATTGCGATCCAGCGTGGCGCCAATCTGGCGACCATCGGTGAACACGATGGACGCCGGGCCATCCCAGGGTTCGAGCATCGCAGCGTGGTACTCATAGAAAGCACGCCGACGCGGATCCATCGTCGTGTGCTGCTCCCATGGCTCGGGAATCATCATCATCACCGCCTGGCTAATGGGGTAGCCGGCCATGGTGAGCAACTCCAGGCAGTTGTCAAAAGTGGCTGTGTCGGATTGGTTGGCAAAGCTGATGGGGTAGAGCTTTTTCAGGTCGGTGCCCAGCACGGGAGAGGACATCACGCCTTCGCGGGCCTTCATCCAGTTGTAGTTGCCTTTGACGGTGTTGATTTCGCCGTTGTGCGCAACATAGCGATAAGGGTGGGCCAGCGGCCACTCGGGGAAGGTGTTGGTAGAAAAACGCTGGTGCACCAGACCCAGGGCGGACACGCAACGCGCGTCTTCGAGGTCACGGAAGTAGACACCCACCTGGTCGGCCAACAACAGACCTTTATAGACCACTGTGCGGCTACTCATGCTGGGCACGTAGTACTCTTTGCTGTGCTTGAGCTTGAGCGCCTGAATGTTGGCGCTCGCCGTTTTTCGGATCACGTACAGCTTGCGCTCGAGCGCGTCCTGCACGATAACGTCGTTGCCGCGGCCAATAAATACCTGCCGCAGGATCGGCTCCTTGGCGCGCACATTGGGCGACATGGGCATGTCGCGGTTGACCGGCACATCGCGCCAGCCCAGCAACACCTGGCCTTCGAGCTTGATGGCGCGCTCCATCTCCTGCTCGCACGCGAGTCGGGACGCATGCTCCTTGGGCAAAAAGATCATACCCACACCGTACTCACCTGGTGGCGGCAGTTCCACCCCCTGGGCCGCCATCTCTTCGCGGTACAGCGCATCGGGTAACTGGATCAGGATGCCGGCGCCATCACCCATGAGCTTGTCGGCCCCCACGGCGCCCCGGTGGTCGAGGTTTTCGAGAATCTTGAGTGCGTTTTGCACAATGGCGTGGCTCTTTTCACCCCGGATATGGGCCACAAAACCCACCCCACACGCGTCGTGCTCCTGCGCACTGGAATACAAACCGTTGTTCTGAAGATGCTCAATCTCGGCAGCCGTCGTCATGGCGCGCTCCTGTAAAAGTTGCAGTGAAAGAAGAGTACCGCCACGCAACAAAAATGCCAAACCATTTAATTGGGGTCAGATTCCAATTGATGTACGGATCTTGGTGTAAGAATAAAATAGGGGACACATCAAAAACGATAGCGCATAACGTAAGCAGGATATGCTGAAACGGGAATTCTTACATCTTCAACAAGGGGATGGATGGCCGCCCTGCACTACACTTGACCAATCGTCGGGTGGTCCTTTTTTGCAACTCTGCAACAAATTCACGCTCCCCCAAAGCCCATCCCCGCAGCGTTGCATCGGTCAGAGCCTGCTGCTGCACCAGAGTGACTCCCGCCCGCACCAACTCCGCATAGGCAGCTTCCCTGGCAAACGGCGTATTGCCCAGGTTCCAGAACAGTGCGTGAGGCGTGATCAGCTTATCGGTTCGCAAACCTAAATAGTGACCGTGACTGGACCACGGGTAGTCGTGCGCGTGTACCGAGATGCCGGCGCGCACCGGGTTGAGGTCGATATAGGCCATGCACGCCGTGAGATAACGATCCGTTTGGATCAGAGTCGACTTGTAACGCCCTTCCCACAAGGTGCCGGTGCGTTTCTGGGCGCCATTGAAGAATCGGACATAGCGCCGACCTACGGCTTGCATCATTTGGGGCAACCCGGTCTCGCTGTTCGGTGTGACCAACAGATGGAAGTGGTTGTCCATCAACACATAGGCATGCACCGCGACATCGAACTTCTTGGCGTTCTCACACAAAAGCTCAAGAAGAGTTTCCCGATCCGCTACCGACGAAAAAATGGCCTGTCTGTTGTTACCACGCTGAATGATGTGGTGCGGATAGCCAGGAAGCGTGAGTCGGGCAAGGCGTGCCATAACGGTGCAGCAAGGAGTTGTGCCGCATCATAATTGGAATCTGACCCCAATTAAATGACCCCAATTAAAGCAATTAACGGGGGGCGCGGGTGACGCGTACTTTGTTGCCGGTGGTTACCAAAATGACCGAGTCGCCGGGCATGAACGTCTCGTTGCCCTTGGCTTGAACGATGGCGCGGCGCTCACCACCTTTGAGCTGCACCAGAATCTCGAACGCTTCTTCGCGCGTCGCCATCCGCTCCATGGCATTGCCAGCGGCTGCACCGGCTACGCCTGCGAGCAGCCCCAGCACCTGCCCTTCGCGGCGTACGCCACTGCTGGCAAAGCCACCGATGGCACCGGCCACGCCGCCCACCGCAGCGCCCACACCGCTCTGGCTGCCATCAACGACGACCGGGCGCACCGTAAGCACCACCGCATCTTCCACCTTGGCCATGCGCTGGGCGTCTCCACGTTGAACGACATCCGGGCTGCTCGTCGCACAGCCGCCCAGAACGGCCACCAACACTGTCGACACAGTCCACACCACCATTCGTTTCATCACTACCTCCTGCTAAATCAATGATCCAAAATCCAACCAAACCGCCTACATGTTCGCTGCATTGTCCGGCAACAATGTAAACCGGGTATGAAGGAGCTCTGTCAGACCGAATTGCTCCAACAGCGCGTGCAGCCGGTGCGCCGCTTGGCGGTTGCTCGATTTGACGCGCCGCGCAATGATTAGTTCATTCTTGAGGCTGTGTTCCCAGCCTACCAACTCCGTCACCACAACCTGGTAACCCATGGCCTCCAGGTACAAGCAGCGCAGCACATTGGTCAGCTGACTGCCCACTTCACGCGTATGCAACGGATGCCGCCACAGTTCGGCCAGCGCACTGCGTTGCAGGTTGAGCGCCTTGTGCGCATTCAGGTTGCGTGCAATCTCTGCCTGGCAACAGGGCACCAGCACCATGGCTTGCGCCGATTTCTGCAATCCAAACGCGATGGCGTCGTCGGTCGCGGTGTCGCAGGCATGCAGTGCCGTAACCACGTCCACTTTCTCAGGCAGCGCCTGCGCCGTCGTCGCTTCCAGTACGCTCAGGTTGACAAACGTCATGCGCTCGAACCCCAGGCGTGCCGCCAGTTCCTGCGACTTCTCAACCAATTCAGCGCGCGTCTCGATACCGTAAATGTGCCCGGTGCCCAATGCCTTGAAGCACAGGTCGTACAGGATAAACCCGAGGTAGGACTTACCGGCCCCGTGGTCCGCCAGTGTCAGCGGCTTGCCCGGCCCGGCCCCCAAGTCCTGCAACACTTTTTCGATGAACTGCACCAGGTGGTTCACCTGCTTGAGTTTGCGACGTGAATCCTGGTTGAGCTTGCCATCGCGGGTCAGGATGTGAAGTTCCTTGAGCAGTTCAATAGACTGGCCACGCCGAAGTTCTGCCAGCAGTGGATCGGGCTCGTGTTGGGACTTGCGCTGCCTCATGGCACCCTCTTGCCAGACCCGCCAGCTCGCACACCAAGTGCATCCCAACCGGAGCGCCCGAGCCGCATCATGGTGGCCATATTGACCTCAAAAATCGCCTCCGCACGAGGGAACGCCTGCACCGCCCGGTCAATACTCGCTTCGCGCAGCAAGTGCAGTGTGGGGTATGGCGCCTGGTTGGTGCAGTTGGTGATGTCGTCGGGCTCGGTATCGGCAAACTGATAGCGGGGGTGCAGACTGGCAATCTGAAAAACCCCCTCGTAGCCCCATTTCGCCAGCATGCGGTCAGCTTCCTGCAGCAGGCCGTTGAAATCCAGAAAGTCGACAAAACCATCGGGGGCGATCAACAGCGTGGTGTCGCGCACCTGCGCCTCGGTCGCGGACAGGTCTTCCAACTCCTGCTTGAGGTCGACCAGCATGTCCTTCCATCCGACCGCACGGCTGACGGCGTAATGCACCTGGTTCTTGACATCGACCGACTTGGCAAACGGACAGAGGTTCAAGCCAATCACGGCCCTGCGCAACCAGTGGCGTATGTCGTCCACCACTTGTGCGTCCGTCAGGGCGGGGGTCCGTGTCATACAAACTGGTTGGGTTGGCCCACAATCATTTTGGCCATTTCGTCCAACAGATCGCTCGACACTCGCTCAGACGCGATGCTGGTCTGGAGAATTTCAAAACCCGCAGCATTGGCCACACGAAAATGCAGCTGCGCCTTGTCGTGGTCAGCAGTCACGGTCAGACTGCCACGCGCCTGCATAACGTAATCGAACCGAATCGCTTGCAAAGTGTTCTTCTCGGGGTGGCGTACATCCTTGCGCTCATGCTTCACGGCTCCTGCGGCGATTCTCTTTTCAACCCGCTCGAGATCTGGCGGAAAATTGACGCTCACCGAACCCGAAGGAGTGGCACCATCACGAACCACGATGTCCCAACCCATGGCAATGTAATCAAAGACCTCCTTGTCACGCAGCATCTTCTTGCGGGCGTCTGCGCGAAAAGAGCACAACTTCATCGCTGGCCAGGGCGTCTTGCCATCAACCGACAGACGCGGTCCATCCGGCACGATGACATTGAGTTGCTTGGCTAAGTCTGCGACATACAACCACGCGGTTTTGGCCGCCAGTTCGGTTTTTGCCCGGTTCGATTCGAGTAACTGCCCATCGGCGACTTGTTGTGAAGCGAGCGCGGTGGCCTGCGACTT
Source organism: Rhodoferax sp. (assembly GCA_020048895.1). Lineage (GTDB taxonomy): Bacteria > Pseudomonadota > Gammaproteobacteria > Burkholderiales > Burkholderiaceae_C > Allorhodoferax. Next base: position 64,058 of record JAIFLV010000020.1, read on the forward strand.
CAATTGATTCAGAAAACTCACGACCCCTCCATAGATTTTTATGCTCTGGTCATTTTAGCGATCGACTGCGCCAACTCCATGCCCGCTATCCTCAGTCGAAAAGAATCGTGCCAGTCAGCCGCTGGTGCTCCCGCATCGCAAACCGGTCCGTCATGCCAGCAATATAGTCAGCCACCACCCTGGGAATTGCGTTGGGTGCGCCTGGATCAATGGAGGAAAGCGTGACAACACGCGCTGCAAAGCCCGACTGCATTTCATGGGGCCGCTCACAGTACAGGGCAAACAACTCCTCAACCACCTGCTGTGCCAGCGTTCTCTTGCCAACCACCTGCGGATGGCGGTACAACTTGTCCATCAGAAACGCCTTGAGTGCCTCGGACTGTTGGCGCATCGGGTGGCTAAATTGCACCAGGCGCGGCAAGCCTCTGACCTCCTGCACACTGCACGGCTGCGCGGCTTCGAGCGCGCTCCTGGTGGCGGCAATCACGTCATACACCTGCGCGCTCAACATCAACCGGATGGTTTCATAGAGCAGCCGGCGTGCCTGTAAAGGCGCTCCAAGGTGCGGATGGCTCGCCAGTGCCTGCGTCCTGAATCCCTCCACCAGCGGCAACTCCTGCAGTTGCTCCAGCGAGATGAGCCCGGAGCGCACGCCATCGTCGACGTCGTGTGCGTTGTAGGCAATTTCATCGGCCAAGTTACACAACTGGGCTTCCAGACTGGGCTGCCGGTTGTACAAGAAACGGTTTGCCACACCATCAGGCTCGCTAGCCTCGATCATTTGGGCGTTGGTTCTTGAGCAATGCTTGAGTATGCCCTCACGCGTCTCAAACGCCAGATTAAGCCCATCAAACTCGGGATAGCGTTCTTCCAGTTGATCGACCACACGCAAGCTCTGCAGATTGTGCTCAAAGCCACCGCTGCCCTGCATGCACGCGTTGAGCGTGTCCTGTCCAGCATGACCGAAGGGCGTGTGGCCCAGGTCATGTGCCAGCGCGATCGCTTCCACCAGATCCTCATTCAAACCCAACGACCGCGCAATGGAACGCCCCAACTGGGCCACTTCTATGGAGTGTGTCAGGCGGGTGCGAAACAAATCGCCTTCATGGTTCAGGAACACCTGGGTCTTGTAGACCAGGCGGCGAAACGCGGTCGAGTGCACGATGCGATCTCGGTCGCGCTGGAACTCGGTACGGGTAGGCGCCGCCGCCTCCGGGTAACGACGCCCACGTGAGGCCGCCGGGTCACAGGCATAGGGAGCTAACTGCACAATTTAAACCAAATAGGGGTTTTACACCCGTGGAATAAGCGTAGATAGCTACTGAATTGATAGCGCCTCAACTGCAACAGGCATCAATGACCTGGCGCACCATGGCATCGGGAGCAGCCCGCATGCTTGCGCTCGAGGAGCCATCAATCACCACAAACCGGATTTCACCGCCTTCGGCCTTTTTGTCCATGCGCATCAGCTCCAGGTAACGTCCCGCGTTATCGGAGTCCGATAGACAGGGGCCCTTGATAGGCAACCCGGCCCGCCGCACCAGACCCGAAAGCCGTTCAACAAAATCTGCCTGCACCAACCCCAATGCGTGTGACAAGTGGGCCGCCATGACCATACCGCAACCAACCGCCTCGCCGTGCAGCCACTTGCCGTACCCCAAACCCGCTTCAATGGCGTGGCCAAAGGTATGACCAAAGTTGAGAATGGCGCGCAACCCGGACTCCCGCTCATCCTGACCGACCACCCAGGCCTTGATTTCGCAACTGCGCTGCACGGCATAGGCAAGCGCTACCGCGTCACGCCGCAGCAGCGCATCCAGGTTGGTCTCAATCCAGTCCAGGAACGCCATATCGGCAATAGGTCCGTATTTGATGACCTCTGCCAACCCTGCGCTGAGTTCACGCTGTGGCAGCGTCTTCAGGGTGCCCAGATCACACACCACCAGTTGGGGCTGGTAAAACGCCCCCACCATGTTCTTGCCCAAAGGGTGGTTGATACCGGTCTTGCCCCCAACCGACGAGTCCACTTGTGCCAGCAAGGTGGTGGGCACCTGCACAAAAGGAACGCCGCGCATATAGCTGGCCGCGGCAAAGCCGGTCATGTCGCCCACCACGCCTCCGCCTAGCGCGAACAGCACCGTCTTGCGGTCGCAGCCATGGCGCAGCAGTGCATCAAAAACAAGATTGAGTGTTTGCCAGGTTTTGTACTCCTCGCCATCGGGGAGCGTGACGAGATGCACCGACTTGAAACGCGCTCCAAGCGCCTGCTCGAGGCGCGCGGCGTAGAGCGGCGCTACCGTCTCGTTTGTGACTATCATCGCGCTGGTTGCATTGGGCACGTCACGATAGGCTGCGGGGTTATCCAGCAATGCTTCTGCGATCAGTATGGGGTAACTGCGCTCGCCTAGCGCTATATCGACACAACGAATAGGATGGATTTGCATAGCCCGTAGTTTACGGGGCCGCGCCGCCACCCCCTACCGTTGCGACGTGGCGCCGGAGAGTTCCAATTGCATGATGATCATATTGACCAAGGTTCCCACCGATGGCCGACCCGTTTCCACGATGAATTTCGCGGTTTCACGGTACAGCGGATCACGCACCGCATGCAGATCACGCAGTTTCGTCAGCGGGTCTGCCACCTGCAGCAGCGGGCGATTGACGTCGTGCCGAAGCCGACGAAACAATTCGTCGGGGTTTGATTTGAGGTAGACCACCGTGGTGCGCTCTTTCAACCGTTCGCGGTTATGTGGTCGTAAAACCGCTCCGCCGCCGGTGGAGAGCACGCCGAATTCCTGCCTGGAAAGCTCGTCCAGAACGGATTCCTCGACATCCCGAAAGCTATCTTCGCCTTCGCGCTCGAAGTACTCACGAATAGAGCAACCCAGGCGTGCCTCAATGACGTGGTCAGAGTCGAGAAACGGTAGCTGCAACCGTCGGGCGAGTTGGCGTCCGACGGTGGATTTTCCTGAGCCGGGGAGGCCTACTAACGCAACAATCAATTCTTATCAGTACAGACGGTCGCAGTTCCAAACGGGCTGGTCTTGTTCGGTGGTGTCGCAGTTATATTAGATGCGGCCGCAGAGTCCAACTCCAAAGAATAGTTGCTCAACTGCTTCGATTCCGTGCCACCTACCGCCGCTCTCGCAGTAATTTGCGTATCCAACCACCACGCATAATTCTTGCCATACAACAAGCTGAATTTCGCGTATCCCGAGGCGTCTGTTGTTACAGAAGCGGGGGAAATCACTGCTGGTAGCCCCGGCGTCAGACGACCGTCGAGATTTGTATCTTCGACAGACTCCAGGATGCCGTTGAAGTTAACGTCTTCGTTTGAACACCTAGTTGGCGATGTGGCACTATATATCCAAGTTGTAGCTCCCACAATCAGACTACCTTTTCCATACTGCGTTGGGATAACCGACAGATTCACCGTCCGATTGGCCGATGGCGCACCCGATGCATCGGTAATGTAAGCAGTGAAATTCTTTTGATACGTCGTCGAATCCAGGATCACCAAGTCGCTGGCAACTCCGATGCTAATGAATAGCGACTGACCGGACACCGTGAGCGTAGCATTCGCTGGGGTCACCGATGCAAACCCTGGAAGCGTGGCGGAAAGCACGACACCGTTGGTTGAGGTCGACAGAGCGCCGGGGATAAATTGCACCGTTGCAATGCCATTCGCGTCGGTCGTTGTAGATCCGGGCGAAATCGTGCCGTTGCTCAAATCAGATGTGGCCGCGAAGTTGACTGTGACATCGGACACTGGATTCCCAGTAGCATCCCGAACCGTTGCAGTAAGAGCACTTTGATTATTTTTTGCACCCGCTGTATTGGGAGCCAATGACCCTGGATTGGCCTGCAGATCAATCCGGGTGGGAACTCTGGCAACAAACATCGCTGTGGAACTCGTGCGTGCGGTAGACGGTGCAGACAATTGCGCGGAGACTGTCACCGGCCCGGCGGTGGTTGACGTCACGGTCGTGGTAGCACAGCCAACTGGAACCGTCTGTGGCACTGTAACACCCGCTGTCGACAGCGTCGTCGCTGCCAACGTTCCACGGGTCGTGCTAAAGGTCACGGTTTCTCCTGCCTTACCCACACCTCCAATTTTGTAGCAGGCCGTTACTGCACTCGGAGTGTTCACGTCAAGCTTGGCATTGGCCACTGGTGAAACAAAAGAAAAGTCCTCGTTACTGACGACCACCGTTGTCTGCGCACTGGCTCCCAAGCCAGTCACTTTGACAGTATCTGTACCCGCCACGCTAGGCGTGAAGTTCACAGAGGCCGAGCCTGCAACGTCGGTTACCACGGATGTGGGTGTCACTACATTGCCTGTAGTCGAAGAAATCGAAAGCGTGGCGCCACTGATCGGCTTTCCACCGGAATCCAACGCCTTCACGCTAAATGGCGTGGCCGATGTGCCAGCCAGCGCAGATCCAACGCCCGAAAGTGACAGTGTAGTACCCGTCACCGGAATCGTAATGGTTTTGGTCACTGTGCCGATTGCGGCGGTCACAACAATGGAGCGATTTGATGCATCCGCTCCAGGCGACAGACTCACCGTTGAAATGGTTCCATTGGCGTCAGTGACTGGAGATGGGTTCGCACCAAAAAGCGTTCCACCATTGCTCGCCGAGAACGTCACTGTCTGGTTCGGAACTGCTGTGTTCAGTCCATCCTTCACGTTCACTGTAAATGTCACCTTGGATCCGGGTGCCGAGGTAAGTGTCGAACTTGAAGCAAAGATATCGACGGTTGTCGCAGCGCCAGTTCCGCTGTTGCCATCGACGTTCACGTCCAATATCTTTGATGCACCATTGGCATCAAACAAGTACAGCTTCACGGTGCCCGACTTGATCGCATTGATGGTCAGGGTTGTCGAACTGATCGACGCAGAAGCAATTCGCCCGTCTGAACTACTCACGGTATAGGGCGCTGTTCCCCCAGAGATCTGGTAACTAGCCGTAGTGCCGCCACCCATCGCGAGGGGCGAAGGTGCGTTGACCGTCACCGCTGCCGATGTGCTGTCGCCAACGTTGACAGTAACGGTCTTCGTTGCCCCTGCAGAGTCAAACACATACAGCGTCGTGCTTCCGTTCTTGATGGCAGTCACAGTAAGCGAGGCGAAGCTAACCCCTGCATTCGCAATGCGCCCATCTCCGGTAGTGACGGAGTAAGGCGCCGTACCACCGGTAATTTGGTAAGAAGCATTAGCTCCAACTCCCAACCCGAGTACAGCAGGTGAATTGACAAACAGGGGAGAGGAAGACCCCACGGTCACAGACACCGAAATGCTCACACCCTTGCTGTCGGTAACTTTTACTGTTGAAGAACCTCCAGACGCGGCCACGATCGATAACGAACTTCCATTCACTGATGCCCGCACTGCACCTGCGTCGCTGCTGGACACTGAATAAGGGGCAGTTCCTCCAGCAATGGTGTAGGAGCCACCGGAACCTATAGCCATTGTGATGCTTCCAGGCGCTGTTGAATACAGCGCATTCGGCACAGGAACTGTAACGGCAATGTTCAAAACGGCACCCTTAGAGTCGGTGACTACCACGTTCGCTGCGCCACCAGACAAGCCCGTAATGACCAGACCAGTGGTCCCCAGAGGCACACTTGCCGTAGCCACTGCTGCGTCACTGCTGATGGCAACGTAAGGAGGCGTTCCACCATTGATGGAATACACGTTGGCAACGCCGCTCGAAGGGATGGTGATGGTCGAGGGTGAAGTGCTAGTCAGCGGAATCGAGGAGACAGTCACCGTCACCGTGATCGACGCACCTTTCGCGTCTGTGATGATGACTGGTGCAGACCCGCCGGCCACTGCACCGACAGTCAGTTTGCCGCCTGAAGCTGCCGCACTGACTACCGCTGCATTGCTGCTGTTGGCAATGTAGGGGGGCGTGCCGCCGGTTATGAGGTACTCATTGCTTGCACCTGGCAAGAGAATCAGTGTGGCCGGAGCAGTTGTAAACAGCGAGGCTGGCGCTGGCACCGTTACCGAAATCGAAACGGTGGCACCCTTGGCATCCGCAACCTGCACCGTCGCTCCGCCTGCCGCGACTGCTTTGATATCCAGGAACTGACCATTGGAGCCGCCGACCGTGGCCATTGCAACATCAGTGTTATTGCTGGTTACACGGTAGGGCGGTGTTCCACCCGCCACTGAATACGTGGACACTAGGCCAGACGCCAAAGTGATTGAGGATTGCGCTGTTGTAAATAGTGCGGTCGGTGCGGGAACCGTCACCAAAGTGGTCAGCTTCGTTCCCTTTGAGTCCGAGACAATAACAGAAACTGTTCCGGCGGAAATAGCCGATATATTCAAAACCGACTGGTTGATACTGGCACTCACCAAGCCCAAAGAATCTGTCACCACCGTATAGGGTGCCACCCCGCCCGTGACGGGATAGCTCACTGCCACCCCGGTGGCGAGAGTCAGTGTTGCGGGGGCTGTAGTGGCAAGTGGCACATCAGGAACAGTCACAGATACGGTCACCAGCGCTCCCTTGGCATCGCTGATTCCCACCTGAGCGGCACCGCCGCCTACGCCTGTAATGGTAAAGGACTTACCATCTTCGCCCAACGCAGTTGTCATGACACCCGGGTTGCTCGTCAAAGCCACATAAGGGAGAGTTCCGCCGGTAATGGTGTAGGCCACTGTTGTCGTGCCAATCGGAACAGTTACAGCTGAAGGCGGCGTGAACAAGGCCGTTGGAGTGCTGGTGGAACTAAGCCCCGGAGAGCCTCCGCCACCGCCACAAGCAGACAGCAACACAACAACCAGCAGTGAAACAAAAGTGGACAAAAATCGCATGGTAAGACCCGTCAAGTATCTGGTTGGGTGAATTATCGGGCAGCGCCGCGGTCAGCAATCATCTTCGGTGTAATGAAGACCAGCATTTCCTGCTTGTTGGAAACGCGTCCCTTGCTCTTGAACAAGTTTCCCAACACGGGCAAATCGCCAAAGAATGGGACCTTGGTCTCGTTGTCCGAGAGTGTCTCTTCGAAAATGCCGCCAATCACCACCGTCCCGCCGTTTTCCACCAAGACTTGTGTTTTTACATGTTTCGTGTTGATCGCAAAACCCGCCGCTGTCGACTGCCCGACAGTATCTTTGGTGATATCCAAGTCCAGAATAATGTTGCCCTCTGGAGTGATCTGCGGCGTCACCTCCAGTTTGAGGTTTGCCTTACGGAATGCGATCGCCGTGGCGCCACTAGACGAAGCAATTTGGTATGGAAGCTCGGTACCCTGTTCGATCAACGCCTTCACCTGATCCGCTGTAACTACCCGCGGGCTGGAAACAACTTTCCCCTTGCCATCCGCCTCTAGCGCGGAGATCTCCAGGTTCAGAAATCGATTTGCGCCAGCATTAAATATCGAGAAAGCAAATGCAGCTGGGTTATACCCGCCTTGGCCAATCGCAGGCAGATTCACAAATGGACTGGAAGTGTCAACTACGCCTGCTGCGCCGCTGGAAGCAGTCACGTTGCCATAGTTGGAACCAAAGGCAATACGATCACCGCCGCTGCCCACTTGGTAGCCACCGTCGCCCCCCTTTTCCGCACGCAGGTCCGCGCCGCCAAGCTTGACACCCAGAGATTTGCCAAATGTGTCTGAGGCCTCAACGATCCTGGCCTCAATCAAAACCTGCCGCACGGCTATGTCTAGTCTGGTAATCAACTGTTGCACTTGCTCCAATTTACTCGGAATGTCGGTCACGAACAACTGATTCGTTCTTGGCTCGGCAATGACACTGCCGCGTGCACTAAGCATTCGTGCGCTGTTGGCGCCTGGCGCCGCCGCACCTGCTGCATTTAATTGCGCCGCAATCTCGATGGCCTTGGCATAGTTGATTTGAAACGACTGTGTGCGCAACGGCTCCAAGCCTTGCACTGCAGCGACCGACTCCAGATCCAGTTTCTCTTTGGCGGCAATCTCATCCTTCGGAGCCACCCACAGTACGTTGCCGCTCTTTCTGACACCCAACCCCTTGGACTGCAAAATAATATCGAGCGCCTGGTCCCACGGCACATCCTGCAATCGCAAGGTCACCGCACCTGAGACCGAATCCGAGGTCACAATATTGAAGTTGGTGAAGTCGGCAATAACCTGCAGCAACGACCGCACCTCGATATTCTGGAAGTTCAAGGAGAGTTTCTGACCGTTGTAGCCAACACCTTGAGTCAATTTCTTGGCGTCCTGTTTGACTTCCTTTACCTCTACGACAAACTGTTCATCACTTTGGTATGCACTGTGTTCCCATTGCCCCTTCGGCTCAATGACCATGCGCACCCGATCGCCGACCTGCACCGTGGTCAAGTTCTTGACGGGAGTGCCAAAGTCTGCGACATCCAGACGTCTGCGCATGCCTTCAGGAAGCGTCGACTTCAGAAACTCCACGACCAGAGTCTGTCCTTGCTGTCGAATATCAACACCGACCTGATTATTGGGCAGGGTCACCACTACCCTGCCTGAGCCATCAGTCCCCCTTCTAAAGTCCAGATCTTTCAAGGGGGCAGTGTCACGACTGCGGTTTTCAGCGAAAGTGGATGCAATGGGTGGCGCTGCGCCTGCAGTCAGTGCCATTTCAAGCGACACCAGCAACGATTTGCCCTGAATCTCGGCCTTGTAAGCAGTTGGCTGTTTGAGGTTGAGCACAACACGTGTGCGCTCGCCTGCCTGCACTACGCTCACGGACTTCAGGTTACCCTGGTTGACATCGACGGTGGACCGCCCCATCGCATTGGAAACCCCCGGGAAGTCCAGCGCAATACGCGCTGGCGACTGGATGGCAAATCCGGTTGGCAAAGCTGTCAGCGCCTGATTGAGGTCGATGCGAACGATCTCTACACCACCTTGTATGGAGCCAGATACCGCTTCAATGGACGTCTGAGCTTGCGCAACAACGCCATTGAACAACAAGACCATCAACCAAAAAAACCGTTGCCACATACGCATCCCCAGCCATTGTTCTTGCTTACTCATTTAGATTTCTCCTGCAATTGCAATGTCGCAACGCGCTCAATCCATTCACCCACCGCATCCTGCACAATTTCGCGCAAGGTCACTTCGGTCTCAGTAATCTTGGTCACACGACCGTAGTGCTCGCCCAAATAGTTACCGAGCTTTACCTGGTACAACAGCCGGTCCACTTGCACGAGAGCAACCGGTTGACCTAACTTGACGATGCTTCCAACGACAACCATGGAATCAAGTGGAAACGACTCCAGAGGTTCTTTCCGTCTCGTCAGTTCTGGTGCCACCAAAGCGCCATTCGAAGCAACTTGGGACGCATCGCGCTTGAGCGCTTGTGCCAGTTTTTGATTGCTAAAAGGCTCGATGCTGGTCGTATTGACGTAGCTTTCGGGTTTGAACTGTTTTGGAGCCGGAATGGGGGCCACTTTGGGACGTGTTTGATTCCGCTCTTCAACCATCCACTCACGAATACCATCTTCACTCGCCGAGCCGCAACCGGAAAGCACACCACAAAGACCTGCCAAAGCGCAAAGAAGTAGGACTCTCATTTCTTGCCACCTGCGGCTTTTCGCTGTGCTGACACTTCGTCAGTGTCCAAGTAACGAAATGTCTTGGCTGTTGTTTCCAGGGCCAAGGTTCCATCGGGCTTGGGGTTGATTGCCAAATTGTTCAACGTGACAATGCGGGACAGATTCGCAATATCAGACGCGAATGAACCGATGTCGTGGTATCGGCCGCTGACCTTGATTGCAATCGGTAGTTCTGCATAGTATTCTTTCACCGAGACTTGCCCTGGCCGAAAAAGTTCAAACTGCAGACTTCGTCCTAACCCTGCCTGGTTAATGTCCGAGAGCAACGCATCCATTTCCGATTTGCTAGGCAACTGCTTTTCAAGTTGGGTCACATACTGCTGTACCTGCTCACGCTGTTTCTTGAGCACATCCAAATTCACTGCCTTGGTTAGCTTTGTCTTGTAGTCGGCACGCAGCTTGATTTCTTTTTCCTGCTCCTGCTGCAAAATTTCTTCCGAACCGGTCAACCATGCGAACCATAACCCAACCACGATTGCGATGACTGCAGCCACAAAAAGGCTATAGCGTGGCAATGCCGGCCAAACCGAGGGGTCCTTGGGGTCAAGTTCCCGAAACTGGCTGGCCAAACGCTCCTGCACCTTGGCAAAATCGATGGAGGTAGAAATTTTAGTCGCCATAGGGATCCTGGACTACTGCTTTGCAGCCGATGCAGGGGCCGCAACCATCGGTGCCGACGCCGACGCATTGGCTTGGGAAGTCACTTTTTCGGCCTCGGTCGCTCGCACCAACTTGACACGTACAGTGAAATTAGAGACCCGCTTTTGATCTCGGGGCGAAAGCGCCAGAGTTCCGGCAACAATTTCCACCAACTCCGGCTTGGTAAACCACGGCGTGTTACTGGTCAAATTTCTCAACAGTTCAGCCACCCGCTCGTTGGACTGCGCCGTACCGTTTAACGTAACGCTTTGGTCAACTTGAGCCATTTTTACCAAGAAAACACCTTCGGGCAACTGATTGACAATCTCTTTCATCAAATGCACAGGCAAATTGCGATCGGATTGAAGATCCTCCACCGCTTGTTGGCGTGCACGCAATGCAGCAATTTGCGACTCCAGACCGACGATATCGGCGATTTGCGCTTCCAACTTCTTGATCTCTACTTCCAGCACACTGTTAACGCCTTGCTGCGTCGATATTGCAGCCTGGTACCACAGGAAAATCGCGCCCGCAATCAGTCCACCAATCAGCGCGGATATGCCCAGCGATACATTGAAAACATCACGCCTGCGCTTGCGGGCCGCTTCACGGTGCGGCAGAAGGTTAATCAGAATCACTGTGTGAACCTCCTCAGCGCCAAGCCGCAGGAAGTCAGATAGGAAGGCGCTTCACGCGTCATACGTTTCAACCGAACACCATCACCTATTTCCATGCCATCGAAAGGATTCAGGAGGCTACACGGAAACGTGGTGTGTTGTGTGACCGCCACCGTAAGCCCGGGCAATGCCGCGGAACCACCGGCTAGCATGACGTAATCAACCTTGTTGTGCGGCGTGCTGGTAAAGAAAAACTGCAAAGCACGCCCCAACTCCTGAACCATGGTGTCAATAAAAGGCTTCAGTACCGTGGAATCGTAGTCCTCTGGCAATTCGCCGCTGCGCTTCTTGCTCTCCGCCTCCTCTTGTGAAAAGCCATACTGCCGCACGATCAATTGGGTGAGCTGTGCACCGCCAAATGCCTGATCACGGTCGTACAACACTTCCTCGTCGCGAATCACCTGCATGCTTGTCGTCATGGCCCCGACTTCAAACAACGCAACAATTACGCCGGCACCCTTTTCGGGCAAATTTTCTATCAGGCGCCCTGCAGCAAGCCGTGAAGCGTACGACTCTACGTCCACCACCACGGGGACAAGACCAGCCGCCTCGGCCAAACCCTGAATGTCCTGCACCTTTTCGCGCCGCGACGCAGCAATCAACACCTCGACATCACCCACCGATGTCGCACTGGGACCAATGACACAGAAATCCAGACTGACCTCATCCAGAGGAAACGGGATGTATTGGTTCGCTTCGTTCTCGACCTGCTGCTCCAGCTCGGAATCTGACATTCCCCCCGGCAGCACAATCTTTTTTGTTATCACCGCCGAAGGCGGCAGCGCCATTGCAACATTTTTGGTTTTACTACCACTCTTCTTGACGAGTCTGCGCAACGCTTCCGCGACTTCGTCAAACTTTTCTATGTTGCCATCGGTGATCCAACCGCGCTCCAGCGGCTCAATTGCGCAGCGCTCCAGCACCAGATTACCCGCCTTGTCATGCCCCAACTCGACCAGCTTGACACTGGACGAACTGATGTCCAAACCTAGCAAGGGTGCAGGTTTGCGGCTGAAAAGAGACCCCAATGAGATCAAAACTATCCCCTGAAACTGATCGGAAAAGCTCCGTCGTACTTAAGAAATCACTTCAATGCTATCAGTAAGATGCTTGACCCGCAAAGGTTTTTTCTGTTTTCAGGGAAAGCGATCGTTGCCAAAAGCAGACGGTTTTGCCATAAAGTCAAGCACCTCAATCCATGGATACACTGGCAACATTGCTGTCAAGCGCTGCTCCGCAAACGAACACAGCACTGCTTTTCCCACATTTTTGCCATTGCTGACCGAGTATCTCCCGCCATGACTGCACCCACACAACAAAGTCAGCCTACCGCCAGGGCGCAAACGACCCGGGGCCACTGGGCTCTGCGGCTTGCACTGACCATCTTCGGGTTAGCAGTATCCCTGGCGATATGCGTCGCGGCGGCGGTGGGGTTGGCACTGGCAGTCGCGTTTCCCAACTTGCCTGACATTTCGGATCTGTCGGACTACCGCCCCAAACTCCCGTTAAGGGTGTTTTCAGAAGAGGGGGACCTTATCGGGGAGTTCGGCGAAGAACGTCGCAATTTGACCCCGATCAATGAAATCCCCAAAGTGATGATCAACGCGGTGCTGGCTATTGAAGATGCCCGGTTTTACCAGCACGGAGGTGTAGATTACCTCGGTGTTTTGCGGGCAGGCTTGGCCAATGTCGGCAAGGTGAAGAGCCAGGGTGCCTCGACCATCACCATGCAAGTGGCGCGCAATGTGTACCTATCGTCAGAAAAGACTTTTACACGCAAGATCTATGAAATCCTGCTGACCTTCAAGCTCGAACACATGCTCAGCAAAGACCAGATTCTGGAAATCTACATGAACCAGATTTTCCTGGGCAACCGTGCTTATGGTTTTGCAGCAGCGTCGGAAATCTATTTTGGGAAGCACCTTAAGGACATCACGGTGGCAGAGGCGGCGATGTTGGCCGGGCTACCCAAGGCACCCTCAGCTTACAACCCCATCAGCAACCCCAAGCGGGCGCGTATTCGCCAGCGCCACATTATTGACCGGATGCTGGACAACGGATTCATCGATGAAAGAGAAGCCCAAACAGCCAAAGAACAGGAGCTGAGAATCCGAACGGGTGGCAGTCGCAACCAGATTCACGCCGAGTACGTGGCAGAAATGGTGCGCCAACTGGTCTTCGCCCAATATGGCGAGGAGACCTATACGCGCGGACTGGATGTTCACACCACACTCAAGAGTGCGGAACAGATAGCCGCCTATAAGGCGTTGCGTAAGGGGATCATGGACTTTGAGCGTCGCCAAATCTATCGGGGACCTGAAAAATTTGTGACCCTTCCCTCGACACAGCAAGAGATGGATGAGACGATTTTTGATGTTCTGGATGAACATCCCGACAACGGCGATGTGATGTCCGCAGTTGTCCTGGAAGCAAGCAGTAAGCACATCAAGGCAGTGCGGCAAAACGGTGAGGCCGTTGAGATCAGTGGAGACGGCCTCAAACCCGCCCAATCAGGCTTGTCGGACAAAGCACCGCCAAACATCAAAATTCGCAAGGGAGCCGTCATTCGGGTGACCAGAACGCCCAAGGACACATGGGAAATCACGCAGTTGCCGGAGGTTGAAGGCGCCTTTGTCGCCATCGACCCGCGCAATGGATCCATACGCGCGCTGGTTGGCGGTTTTGACTTTGGCAAAAACAAATTCAACCACGTGACGCAAGCCTGGCGGCAGCCCGGATCGAGTTTCAAGCCCTTTATCTATTCGGCGGCACTGGAAAAAGGATTTACACCTGCAACCATCGTCAACGATGCCCCACTCTTTTTTGATGCTGGCGTCACCGGCGGACAGCCCTGGGAACCCAAAAACTACGACGGCACCTTTGAAGGACCCATGACTCTGCGTCGCGGATTGGCAAAGTCAAAAAACATGATTTCGATCCAGATACTGCGTTCGATCGGCCCCCAGTACGCGCAGGAATGGATTACCCGCTTTGGGTTTGAAGCAGAGAAACACCCTCCCTACCTGACGATGGCCTTGGGCGCCGGAGCGGTTACGCCGATGCAGATGGCGACGGGCTATTCTGTGTTCGCCAATAGTGGTTACCGGGTGAATCCCTGGTTGATTACGCGCGTGCAGGAACAACGCGGCAAACTGCTGGTGACGTCTGTTCCTCGGGTGCTCGAGGAGACCGAGCGTGTGATTGAGCCACGCAATGCATTCATGATGAGCAGTCTGCTTCAGGAAGTCACGCGTTCCGGAACAGCGGCACGAGCGCAGGCCACACTGAAGCGACCCGATATCTACGGAAAAACGGGAACAACCAACGACTCCATGGATGCCTGGTTTGCGGGATACCAACAAACCATCACGGCCGTCACCTGGATTGGCTACGACACACCCCGTAAATTGGGTGATCGGGAAACCGGGGGGGGGTTGAGCCTGCCGGTGTGGATCACGTTCATGGAAACTGCTCTGAAGAACACTGTCGTATCGGAACCATCGGCACCCGACGGTGTGGTCCAACTGGGCGGCGAGTGGTATTACGATGAATTTGCCAAAGGGTCTGGCGTTACGGGGCTGCGGCTCGAGGAAGCTACTGAGCCGGGCGTACCCACACAACCCCCGGAAGAAGAGAAGAAGAAGATTCTGGACCTGTTCAAGAACTGATCACGGGGTAAACCGGAGTTCCTGGCCAGCTTGCAGGGTGGCATTGCGGGACAGTACCGCAAAGAACTCCCCTTGGCCCTTGGTGTCTCGCCATTGCCCATCCAGCCAGCGGTAGTGGTAGCCACCAGATTTCGCAGCTAGCCATATTTCATGCAAAGGCTTTTGCAGATTGACCACAATCTGGCTGCGATTGGCAAATGTCAGGGTTACCATACCTCCCACCCGCTGCGCATCCACGTCGGCATCGGTCTCGTCATTGATGCGGTCACAATTGCGCTCCACCGCTCCCAGCAAAAGCTCTGCACAGTCCATGAATTCAGGGTCGGTCATTACAATTTCACCATGTTGAAAGCACAGCAAATTCTAGTCAGTATGGTTGTCCTTGGTGCCTGTGTGCTGAATTTGTCAGCTTGCGGGCAGACCGGGGATCTCTATATTCCAGAGCCTACAGCTACTCCAATAGTCACAAAGCCCACTGATGGGCGTGGCCAAGTTCCTGCGGTTTCACCTTGAATTGTTCTCCTGCCCTATGACCCCAACGATGCTCCCAGGCGCCCCCCATATTCATTACTCCGGCCAACAACTGTGTGTGGAAGGATGCGACCTCACAATCCTTGCACAGACCTACGCCACCCCACTGTTTGTTTACTCGAAAGCGTCCATGCTGGCTGCCCTGGCAGCCTACCAACGGGGCTTTGCTGGGCGCAATGCGCAAATCTGCTACGCCATGAAAGCCAATTCATCGCTCGCAATCCTTCAGCTGTTTGCGCAATCGGGTTGTGGCTTCGACATCGTGTCAGGCGGCGAACTGGCTCGCGCTTTGGCAGCTGGGGCGGATCCAAAAAAAGTCATTTTCTCCGGCGTGGGCAAGACGCGCCAGGAAATGCGTGAAGCGCTGCAGGCCGGGATTGGCTGCTTCAATGTCGAGAGCGAGGCCGAAATCGACGTTCTCAACGAAGTTGCACTGGGCACCGGGAAAGTGGCGCCCATCAGCATTCGCGTCAACCCCAATGTGGACCCCAAGACCCACCCCTACATCTCAACCGGTCTGAAGGGCAACAAATTCGGCATTGCCCACGAGCGCACTTTGGTGACCTACCAGCGTGCATCAAAACTTGCAGGCTTGCGCGTCGTCGGTATCGACTGCCATATCGGGTCGCAGATAACCGACGAGGCACCTTACCTGGATGCAATGGACCGCATGCTGGATTTGGTGACTGGCATCGAGGCCGCCGGAATACCCATTGAGCATATTGATTTCGGTGGTGGTTTGGGGATTAACTACAACGGTGACACGCCACCCCAGGCCGATGCCCTGTGGTCCAAGTTGCTCGCCAAGCTCGATGCGCGCGAATTTGGGTCGTACAAGTTAATGATCGAGCCTGGACGGTCCCTGGTCGGCAACGCTGGCGTGTGTGTGACCGAAGTGCTGTACGTGAAGCCCGGCGAACAAAAGAACTTTTGCATTGTGGATGCAGCAATGAATGATCTGCCGCGCCCGGCCATGTACCAGGCGTTTCACAC
This sequence comes from Rhodoferax sp., assembly GCA_020048895.1. Classification (GTDB taxonomy): domain Bacteria; phylum Pseudomonadota; class Gammaproteobacteria; order Burkholderiales; family Burkholderiaceae_C; genus Allorhodoferax. The sequence goes on from JAIFLV010000020.1 coordinate 80,150, forward strand.
CATCGTTCCGTTACAGCATCAAACCGAACTCGCCAGCAGTGCGCTGGTCATGGATGTGGTGGGGCCGATTTGTGAAAGTGGTGACTGGATTGGCCACGACCGCACCTTGTTCGTGCAAGCGGGCGACCGCCTCGCGGTGCTGTCCGCTGGCGCGTACTGCATGAGTATGGCCAGCAACTACAATTCGCGCCCTCGCGCGGCAGAAGTCCTGGTCGATGGTGCCAACGCATACCTCATCCGCAATCGGGACAGTCTGGCCGATCAGCTGCGTGGCGAGCACCTGCTGTAGGCCAGTGTAATGCCAAGAAAAGCTCCTTTTTTGATAGCTACTCACGCTTTCCCCTCCTGCGCTACAAGCCCTTTTTATTGAAATATTTCATGGCACGCCAACCCAGCAGGAGCGCGAGCACCAAGGCATAGACGACCACCTCTGCGAAGTCATTCTTGCCCGCACGCATCCAGAAAAAGTGCAGCAGTGCCAGTGGAGCGACCAAATACACGATGCGGTGCAGATTGCGCCAGCGGCGCCCCCCCAAGGCCCGCACCGCTCTGTCAAACGAAGTCGCCGCCAGCGCACTCAGCACTACAAAAGCAGTAAAGCCCACCAGAATAAAGGGCCGCTTGCCGATGTCCTTAGTGATGCCGCCCAGATCGAAACCCATGTCCAGCCAGCTGTACGCCGCAAGGTGAAGCACGGCGTAGAAGTACACGAACAGACCGGTCATGCGGCGCAGATGCGCCAAAGGGGGTAACCCCACCACTACGCGCAGAGGTGTGACAGCCAGCGCGAGACACAGAAAACGCAAAGTCCAGTCGCCCGTGGACCGAATCAGCGCTTCGGCAGGATTGGCACCCAAGCCTTGTGTTGCCGCTCCCCACACCAACCAGGCTAGCGGCAGCAATGAGACGCAAAAAACCACCAGTTTTGTCCAGCGACTGGACAGCGCGCGCAAGAGTTCAGCTTTCAATGCGTGCTTCCCGGGAAAGTAGCCCGGTATCAGTAAAACTTCTTCAAGTCCATCCCTGCATACAACTGGCCCACCTGGGCTTCGTAGCCGTTGAACATCAGGGTTTTGCGCTTCTTGGTAAACAACCCGTCCTCGCCGATGCGCCGCTCGGCATCCTGACTCCACCGTGGATGGTCCACGTTGGGATTGACGTTGGAGTAAAAACCATATTCGTTGGCTGCGGCCTTGTTCCAGGCAGTGCCCGGCTGCTTTTCGGTAAACCGGATCTTGACAATGCTCTTGATACTCTTGAAACCATACTTCCAGGGCACCACCAACCGTACCGGTGCACCGTTTTGGTTGGGCAGTATTTCCCCGTACATGCCGAAGGCCAGCAGCGTCAGGGGGTGCAGGGCTTCGTCGAGTCGCAAGCCCTCGACATAGGGCCAATCCAGCACGCGAGAGCCCACGAAAGGCATGGTTTTCGGGTCGGCCAGAGTCACGAACTCCACGTACTTGGCACTGCCCAGGGGCTCCACACGTTTGATCAGGTCGGCCAGCGAATACCCCACCCATGGAATCACCATCGACCAGCCCTCCACGCATCGCAAGCGATAAATGCGCTCCTCCATGGGGCTCAACTTGAGCAAATCTTCCAACGCCAGTTTGCCCGGCTTCTTGACCAGCCCTTCAATTTCGACGCTCCAAGGACTGGTTTTCAGGGTCTTGGCGTTGGCAACTGGATCCGACTTATCGGTTCCAAATTCGTAAAAATTGTTATAGCTGCTGGCGTCCTGGTACGAGGTCAGCTTTTCCATGGTGGTCGCTCCGGCCACGGTTGATGGCCGAGAATTCAGTGCCGGAAGTTTGCCAGGCTTCAATACCGTGGCTGTAGCCTGAGCCAATGCTTGTCGACCCGCCCAGGTCACCAGCACAGACCCGCCGGCGCCCGTAGCAAGGAGCTTCAACAGATTTCGGCGATTTTCATAGACTGCGCGCTCGGTAATTTCACTGGGCGTTCCGTGGTCAAACGCATTGCGATGGGTCCTGATCAGCATGAAAGTGTTTCCTCAAATACGGGTTTATCGCAATCCGATGCTAATTCTTACAACGTCAAACCACATACAGTTCGCAGATAACCACAAAATCCAGTGCACCTTCGACGAAAAAAAACGGCATCATCAACCGATGATGCCGCCCTTTCGGAACCGCAGGGGAGCAGTTAGCGCAAACCGGCTACATAGTCGGCAACCGCCTTGATCTCACGATCATTCATTTTGGCAGCTATTTGGGTCATCTGCAGACTGTTGTTGCGCACACCGTCACGGAAAGCGGTCAACTGCAGCACGGCATACTCGGCATTTTGCCCGGCGAGTCGCGGATACTGGGCCGGGATACCGGCGCCGTTGGGGCTATGGCAACCCGCGCACGCTGGCACCTGACGGTCGGCGATGCCACCCCGATAAATGCGCTCACCCAAAGCGACCAGTTCCTTGTCTTTCGCTGCACCTGGTTTGACCGCCTTGGTTGCGACCCAGTAGGAAATGTTCTTCATGTCCTCGTCCGATAGCATGGTGGCAAACCCCAGCATGATCGGGTTGGCGCGCTTGCTGGCTTTGAACTCCTGGAGCTGTTTGACCAGATATTCGGGGTGTTGCTGAGACAATTTCGGGTAAATCGGCATCACCGAATTTCCATCCGGGCCGTGGCAGGCGGCACACACGGCTCCAAAACTGGCCTCACCCTTGGCCAGGTCGGGCTTGGCGGGTTGCGCCGCTTCAGCGGCGAATGCCGAAAACGGTGCAGCGACCACAACAGCCGCGAAAAAAATGTGTGCAATCAACTTCATAGGAGTGTGCCGAGTCTGGTGAGCAAAACAGCGCCATTCTACAATGGCGCTCCGGGTTTCCCTTACAAAACAATGACTACCAACACAAACCCACCCACCACCCCCGACACCGCCTCACCCCCCGAAGCGCAACCGAAGTCTGCGGCCACCGTTGCGGCGGGGTGGCTGCACACCGCGAAGTTTCTGACCACCGCACCGCAACTGCACTTTCTACCGGTGCTGGAGGTACCAGAAATCGCCTTTGTCGGGCGCTCCAATGCGGGTAAATCGACCTGTATCAACACACTCACGCAGCAAAAGCAATTGGCCTTTGCCTCGAAGAAGCCGGGGCGCACCCAACACATCAACCTGTTTGCATTGGGCAAGCAAGGCATCACCGATGCGGTGCTGACCGATCTGCCGGGCTACGGTTACGCCGCCGTTCCAAAACAGGACAAAATTCGCTGGCAACAGGTGATGGCGAACTACCTTGTCACACGGGAAAACCTCAAAGGCATCGTGCTCATGTGCGACCCGCGCCACGGGTTGACCGAACTCGATGAAATCCTGCTCGACATCGTTCGCCCTCGCGTGCAGGACGGTTTGAAGTTTCTGATCGTCCTGACCAAGGCCGACAAACTGACCCGCACAGAGGCCAACAAAATTCTGTCCATCACCAAACTGCAAGCAGGGGGCGGTGAAGTGCGTCTTTTCTCAGCCACCAAGCGCATCGGAATCGATGAGGTGTCACTCATCCTCTGGAATTGGGCCCATCCTGCGGCGCAAAGCGCTGCAGCGACTCAATAGAGCGACGGTTCGCCGGGTGGCCGCGTCTTGAACCGCTTATGCACCCAGAAATACTGCTCGGGCATGGTGTCGATGCGTTGTTGCAGCCACGCATTCATCCGGGCCGTATCGGCCACCACATCGTCGCCCGGAAAGCCTTCCCATGCCGGTTCTATGCAGACTTCATAGCCGTCACGGGTCATGCGTGTCACCACCGGAACCACTTTGGCGCGCCCCAGCCGCGCAAAACGGGCGAGCGATGGAATGGTCGCCGCAGGCACACCGTAAAACGGGACGAAGACGCAGTCCTCTGCCCCAAAGTCCATATCAGGCAATAAGTACAGTGGCTCGCCCACCCGCAAGGATGCAATGATGGCTTTGACGCCCTGGGATCGATCAAACAGGCGGGCATTGCCGAAACGCCGACGCCCCTGCGCAATCCATGCATCCATGACCTGGTTGGACTGGCGCGTAAAAATGGTGGTGAACTGTCGCGGCACCATCAGCGACAACGCTGTGGCACCAGCGTCCAGCCCCACAAAGTGCGGCGCAAGAATCAGGGTCGGCGTGCTGCCGTCCAGCTGATGGACGTCGCCCGTGAACCGCAGGCGCTGCCGAATGACGTCAGGTGAGGCATGCCACAGCCAGCCCCGATCCAGCCAGGATTGTGCAAAGCAGACAAACACCCGCTGCACAAGTTGCCGTCTTTCACGTTCCGGCATGGTCGGAAAGCACAATCTCAAATTCGTCAACGCGGTTTTCTTGCGCGAAGGAATGAGTCCGTACAACAACGATCCCAGCGCCCAGCCCAAGGCACGCACCCACGCCAGTGGCAACAATGCCACGAGACGCATCAGCACAATCACCGCACGCGACAACACGATCAACGCTCCATCAATCTTCTTTACGCGGCTGCTTGTAGCGCGCATAGCTCCACAAATACATATGGGGTCGGCGCACAATCAGTGCTTCCATGGCTTGGTTCAATGCAGCAGCACACACTTCATTCGACTGGTCCAGCGGCAGATTCAGTGGCTCCACATGCACCACATAGCCCCGACCCCAAGAGAGTCGATCGCCCCAGGTCAGCAGTAATGTGGCACCCGTTTGCTGCGCCAGCCGAACCGCCAACGTCATCGTGTAAGCCGTCCTGCCAAAGAAAGGCGCCCACACGCCCAGGCCATCCGCAGGCACCTGATCAGGCAACAAGCCGATGACACGTCCCTGTTTGAGAGCCTTGAGTACCATGCGAACACCCCCCGTGGTCGTCGGTGCCGGTTCCAGCCCCGGCGCTGAGCGTACCTCGCGCAGCACTGCGTCAAACCAGGATGACTTCGAGGGTCGATACAGCAAGGTCATGGCTCCAGCTGCAGGAAACCGTTCCACTTGCGCCTGCGGAATCGCCTCAAAACAGCCCACATGGGGCGTCATAAAGATCACACCCTTGCCTCGCGCAAGCGCCTGCTCCACCAATTCGACACCATCCCAGGTAATCTTGGGTTGCTTTTCGGCATGGGGCCGCAACCAGATCCAGGGCAACTCGAACACCAGTTTCCCGGTTTCGCCAATGGCACGCCGCACCGCAGCCCAGGGCATCCCGGCTTGACTGGAATTTTCCCTAATCCTTTTCCGGTACGTCGGAGATGCCCAATAGACCAGCCAGCCCGTGAGCACCCCGATGGCGTGCAGCACGGGTAGCGGCAAATGGGCACACCATCGAAAGAGAACTTGCATAGCGTAAAATATAAGCGTCGCTGAGTTACAGAACTACTTGCAGGGCGACGCACACAGTAGCCTCCCCAAAGGTCGCCATTGTGCCTTGTCAAACCATTGACACTTCTGCTAAAGCGTTCGCTGAAAGCTCCCAAAGCCCAAGCAACGCGAAAGGGTTGTTAACTTTTTTGGAGCTTATTTTTATGGCGAACGATTTTCTCTTTACTTCCGAGTCCGTTTCTGAAGGCCACCCCGACAAGGTCGCAGACCAGATTTCAGACGCGATTCTGGACGCGATTTTCAAGGAAGACCCCAAGTCCCGCGTAGCGGCTGAAACCCTGTGCAACACCGGCCTGGTGGTGCTGGCGGGTGAAATCACGACCAATGCCCATGTGGACTATATCCAGGTGGCGCGCGACACCATCAAGCGTATCGGCTACGACAACACTGAATACGGCATTGACTACAAAGGCTGCGCGGTATTGGTCGCCTACGACAAGCAGTCCAACGACATCGCACAGGGCGTGGACCATGCGTCAGACGACCATCTCAACACCGGCGCAGGCGACCAGGGCCTGATGTTTGGCTATGCCTGCAACGAAACACCTGAGTTGATGCCTGCGCCCATCTACTACGCGCACCGTCTGGTCGAACGCCAGGCGCAATTGCGCAAAGATGGCCGACTGCCCTTCCTGCGTCCGGACGCCAAGAGCCAGGTCACCATGCGCTACGTCGACGGAAAGCCCCACAGCATTGACACCGTCGTGGTCTCCAGCCAGCACAGCCCCGAGATGAGCAACGGCGCAACCATGAAGCAGGAGTTCATCGATGCCGTGGTCGAAGAAATCATCAAGCCCGTGCTGCCCAAGGAGTGGCTGCAAAACACACGCTACCTGGTCAATCCCACGGGTCGCTTCGTCATCGGCGGACCCCAAGGCGACTGCGGCCTGACCGGACGCAAGATCATTGTTGACACCTACGGCGGTGCCTGTCCCCACGGCGGCGGCGCGTTCTCCGGCAAGGATCCGTCCAAGGTGGACCGTTCTGCCGCCTATGCCGCGCGCTATGTCGCCAAGAACGTGGTGGCTGCCGGGTTGGCACGGCAATGCCAGATCCAGGTCGCGTACGCCATCGGTGTGGCCAAGCCGATGAACGTGACGGTCTACACCGAAGGTACCGGCGTTATCTCTGATGAGAAGATTGCCGAACTGGTGAACGCCCACTTCGATCTGCGCCCCAAAGGCATCATCCAGATGCTTGATCTGTTGCGCCCCATCTACGAGAAGACGGCTTCTTACGGCCACTTTGGCCGCGAAGAGCCGGAGTTCACCTGGGAGCGTACTGACAAGGCCGCAGTGCTGCGGGCAGCGGCCGGGCTCGCATGAAACTGCAGACACAACGCTTCATTGACCGCTGGGTAGGCCAGTTGCTGTGTGGCGTCGTGTCTGCGTGGGTGCGACTGACCGGCAGTACGCCGGAGCCGGTCAGCGCGCGCGCCAGGAATATCCTGGTGATCCTGCTGTCGGAAATGGGCAGCATCGTTCTGGCAGGGCCGATGTTTGCTGCATTGCGCCGTGCGTACCCGCATGCGGCCATCCACATCCTGCAGCTCAAGAAGAACCAGGAAGTATCCCGCATGCTGCAACTCACGACTCCCGAGTGCATGCACACGCTGGACGACAGTTCCGGCAGCGCCCTGGTGCGCGATATTCTGTCGGTCAGTCGACAGATGCGCCAGTTGGGCCTGGACGCGGTCATTGATTGCGAACTGTTTTCGCGGGTGAGCGCTTTGCTGTCGTTTTCCACGGGCGCACCGGTTCGCGTGGGCTTTACACCCCACACGCAGGAAGGACTCTACCGCGGCAGTTTTATCAACCACGCCATTCCCTACAACCCCTACCAGCACATCAGCAAGCAGTTTTTGTCGCTGGTGGATGCGCTCGATTCTGCAAACAGCGTTCCGCGCAACAAAGCAGGTGCAATACGCAGTGTTCCGTTCGAGACCGAGTTGTCTGTGGAGTTTTCCGCTTCCGAACTCAGGCGTTATGCCGACCAGGTGATGGCTGACCATCCGGTGGTGAAAGACCGCAAGCTGGTGTTGGTGTATGCCGGTGGTGGCATCCTGCCCGAACGTGCATGGCCCGAACAACACTATGCCCGAGTTGCCAAGGGTCTGTGTGAGGCTGGCCACGCCGTCGGCTTGATTGGGCTGAAAGACGATGCCGCGTTGGCCCAGTCCTTGATCCTTGCAGTGCAACACCCGGCCTGCATTGATCTCACTGGCTACACCCGCAGTATCCGGGAACTGCTGATGTTGTTTCACGCGGCAGAATTGCTCATCACCAACGATGGTGGGCCCGGCCATTTCGCCACGTTGACGCCGATCCAGACGATGGTGTTTTTTGGACCAGAAACAGGCAAGCTGTACGGGCCATTGGGGACGCGCAACAAGGTGTTGGAGTCTGGCATTGCCTGTTCACCCTGCCTGTCAGCGTACAACCACCGGCTTACTTTTTGTGATGGCGACAACCAGTGTCTCAAACGCATCGCGCCCGACCCGGTGCTTGCCGATGCTTTGGCGTTTTTGAATCAGGACGCCGCTACGGCAATGACATGAGCGCGCTGCTGCCCATGCAGAAAACGGTTCTGCGCGTCTTGGCCTGGATTGAGCGTTACCGTTACCTCAAATTTGGCATCGTTGGGGCCAGTGGTACGGTTGTGAATTTGGTGGTCTTGTACCTCGGGCACGAGTACCTCTTCGCTGCCATTGAAGCCACATACAAGAAACCCTATCTGTCCCTGGCACTGGCCATCACACTAGCCACCATCAACAACTTCACCTGGAATCGGCTGTGGACCTGGTCTGACCGCGTGCGAACACTGGAGGCGCAAGAAGCACAGCCCGTGAGCCTGCGCTTGCTGGGCATGGAGTTCGGCCAATACGTCACCGCATCGGCATTTGGCAGTGCTCTGCAATACGTACTGACCCTGCTGCTATCTGGCAGCATGGACTACCGCATTGCCAACGTTATCGCCATTCTGGCCGCCAGTGTGAGTAATTTCCTGGCCAACGACCGTTGGACCTTCCGCCGCAATCGGCCATGACCTCGCCCAACACAGCACACGTACCGCCCTGGGGCTGGCTGGCGTTGCTGCTGGCAACGGTTGCCACCTACTTCTTTGGTCTGGGCAGTCCCTACGCCCCCACCAATGGCGACGAAATGGTCTACATCCATATCGCCCGACTGACCGCACTGTCTGACCATTGGCTTCCCCTGGTGTCGGACCTCGCCAATATGCGCAATACCAAGCCCCCGCTGTTGTTCTGGCAGGCCATGGTGGCGGGCGACTGGGGCCAGAACTGGTCGCTGTATGCATTACGCCTGCCCAGTGTCGTCTACACGCTGTTGACTACCGGTTTGATTGCGTTACTGACCCGCCGTATTACGGGTGACCTGCGCACCGCACTGCTCGCCAGCGTGCTTTACCTGCTGTTTTTTTCCACCTTTCGTTACGGCCGCGTCTACCTTACGTCAGGCCCGGAGACCTTCTGGTTTTTCCTGCCTCTGTTTTGGCTGCTGTGGGTGCAGGCGGACCCGTCCCATAGCAACAGGACACTGAACTTGGGCTGGGGTGCGTTTACTACCATTGGCATCTCCCTGGGACTTGGCATGGCCTACAAGTCCTTTGCACTGGTCGCACCGGCGGCGGCGGCCCTGTGGTGCGCCCTGCTGTGGCGTTCGCCACTGCCGCCATTACGCGATGCCCTACGTACCACGGTGGCTGTGGGCTGGAGCACCGCACTGGCACTGGGGCTGTTCGCGCTGTGGTTCGCGCTGGACCCCGACCCCGGTGCCGTCTGGAAAGAGTTTGTAGTGGGGGAAAATGCCGGCAAGATGTCAGGAGAACGGGGCTACTGGCATGCTGCGCTGTTCGGGCAATACCCGCTTTGGAGCCAGTTGCTCGCCTACCCGGAAAATGCAGGGCTGCTGGCCTTGCTGGTGCTCGGGTGGGCAGGCACAGAGGCCAGGGCGTGGCTGAAACGTCCGAACTCCGAACGCCTGGCGCCGACCACGCGCATTTTGTGGATCTGGTTGCTGGTATGGCTGGTGGTTTTTTCCCTGCCGAGTCAACGTTCTGCGCGGTACGTCATTCCGGCCATGCCGGCGGTGGCCATTCTGATGGCGATCGCATGGACCAAGATGGCCAGGCCCTGGTTCTGGGCTACGCTGCTGCTGACCCTTCCTGCACTGGGAGTCATGGCGCGCGTGGGCTGGGTAATGGGCGAGATGCAGATCGCCAATAGCTCCGAAGTTGCTATGACTTTGCTAGCTGCTTGCGCAGGTGCAGCAAGCGTTGTAGCCGGTTTTTTCATAAAGTCTTGGGCCAGAAATGCCACCCTGGCGAGTTGCCTGGCGGTGTATGTCACGTTCGGCTTGATGACCGCACCTTTGAGCACGCCGGACGCGGGTTATAGCGCCTCCATGCAGAAAGCACTACAAGACCGTAGCGTCGCTGTGCCCAACGGATTTACCGGCCAGTACGAGCGATTCCACTTTGTGCTGCCATGTAGCTCCGTGGTGCCCTACGACGCTGAAGGTCGCAACACCGGCGCGCTTCAACCGGATATGCCCCCCGATGAACGCCTGAAATACCTGCTGGACAATTTCGACGCCGTGGTGTGGCTTCAGGATCGCCCAGAACGACTACAGCCTGCCTGCAGTCCCCAATGTGCGGTTTTGGGGTCGCGCTGGCATGTCAAGAGTCGGCACAAAAGTGGCGAAATCACGCTGGCCAATCTGTGGTACCCGCAAGAGTGGTTGTTCCGTCGGGAGTGGCTTCTCGCAAAATCGCACGCGCCGTTCGCAACACAGTAGTGCCTGCCGCACACTACACCTGCCGTGGCTGGCTGCGTTGCCGCACAAGGTACACGGTCAGACCCACTCCCAACCATGGATCAAGCAACGCGTCCCACAGGTTCCCCGTGGGCAGGCGCAGCACCACAAACCATGCAATCGCCAAGGGAGCAATCCAGTGCGCCGCACTACGTGGCTGGTTGCGCCAGACCACCCAGGGCAAGAGGCTCAACGCCATTGCCACGACCACCGCGGCTCCACTAAAGCCCCATGCGTATATCGATGCCGGGAAGACGGCAAATGCATCGAGCGCAAGGCAGACGCTACACAAAACGCCAACCATTGCCCAGCCGCGCGCGACCGGGTAACTCTTTCTGCCGTGCAGGTCCGGCGTTTGGCTGCCCGCGTCGAGAAACAGGTTCCATAGCAATGCGGCGCACAGCAATACTGTGGCAATACTGGGCATCTGAAAAGCCAGACCAAGCCAATACGACGAAGCATACGAACTCGGTAGCCAGGCCCACAGCACACAGACCATCGCCGCGAAAACAACCAACGGTCGCCGCCCGATCCATCTCTGAACCAGAGCACCACCCAGCCAGGCCGTCACTACAGCCCATCCCATGTTCAGCCATACCTGCATCATCCACAGTGATGGCAATTGGGGATTGTCAGACGCAAACATTAGCGCCCACCCCGAGGTTTCCGCTAGGTTCACGGCACACCCTTCGCAACTTCAGCAGCAGGAGCCCATCGCTGCCAGGCAATGCGTTTGCGGTTCTGGGTGTAGCTCACCCACAGGCTGCCGTCAGCCCAAGCCAGAGCTGGATAGGAAAATTCGTCACCTGCGCCTCCGCGCGCCAGTGTGCCAAGGGTTTGCCAGGCCAGGCCATCGGTGGAGGTGCTCAAATCCAGTTGAATGCGCGACTCGGTCGATGGGTTGTGGGCCAGCACCAACCCTTGCGGGACCGGGAGTCTTAGCGCTGCAACTGCTGCATCGGGATTGTCCAATACGAGGTCGGGCAAGTCTTGCCAAAGGATTCCTCCATCGGTGGTGCGCACCGCACCTACTTTTCCACTGGACCGTTGCGCACGCAAAAAGGCGATCCATTCGGTGGGCGACTGCATCACCAGTGCCGGCTGCAGCACATCCCGGCGCTGCGACATCCGCACCATGCCCATAAATTCTCCATTGCGATCAAACCGCATTGCAACCGGATACTTGATGCCAAGCTCAAAGTGCACGGGCAACACCATGCCACCATCCTGCAACGGCATTACCGTGTTGCGCACGAGAAAACTGGTGTTCCACAACCACGACAGAGGCAGTATGCGCACCGGTTCAAACCGCAATTCCCCCGGCATACTGGAGCCACTGGCCTGCTGCAAGTGCACGATGCGCGAGGCCGCCCAGCCACCCCAGCCCGTGGCCACTACAAACAAATGCACCCGCTGTTGTGTGTCGAGCCAGGCTACCGGGTTACCCAATCGGCGCACACCAAAACCCAGTTGGTCGCCCAACGCCTGCCGGTTCACCACAAAGCGCGCTGCGGACCAACGTTGCGTGGCCCGGTCCAACTGCGCCGCTGCTATCTGTACATTGGGGGCACTTTCACGGTCTCCAGCAAACCAGAACGCAGTCAGCACACTGGTGCTTCCCGCTGGCATGGCAAGCAAAGTACTGGCATGGGCAGCCAGTGCGCCTTCGGGCATGGGGATCGTTCCTTGCTCAGCCTGTTTCAAACCCGCCGACGGCAATGATTCAGAGCGTACCGGTATGCTCGCCTGTGCCGCTACGACACGTTCTGGCCGCCTATTCCAATCGACCACGCCCACCACCGCAACCGCCAGCAGGGCGCACAGAACTCGCACGTACATCGACTGAAAAACCATGGGGCTATCTTAGTGGTGTCGGCACAGTCCCGTAGCGCCCAGGATTCACGCCATGGAGGCGGCTTCCTGCCCCGTGGTCCATTCGAATGGCCCGCGCATCAAGACCTGGTCGATATCCAAACCCAGGGTGAGTGCCACTTCATCTGGAAACGTGACGGCCATTGCCGCCTCGCTCAAGTTTTCCTCACGCGCCCTGGTGCGCCACACGGCCAGATGAACGATACCGGCCAAAGGCTCGTACACATCGTCGGCAAATGGTGCAATCTGGTACTGGATCGCCTCCACGATTGCCTCGGGAAATTCCCATGCGCTGGCAAACCCGGCGCCGACATCGGCATAACAGTAGCCCAGCAAATGATGCTCCGCACCCGCGCGGTGCCCTGACAATGCCGGAGCCTGGTCGTTCAGCCAGTCCATCTGCTCCGGCATGCCCAGGTGCATGACCAACTCGCCCGCAGCATGAACCAACCCTGCTGTGAATGCGGTTGAAGCGTTGACCCGTGCCTCGTGCGCGAGCTTGCGCGACAGTTTGGCTACATCCAGGCTAAATCTCCAGAAATAGTGCATATCCATGCCTGGCACCTTCTTAAAGGCCACTGCCATTCCTGCTGCGGCAGTTAGAGACCGCACCTGGTCCAACCCCAGCACCGCCAAAGCTTCAGACACGCCGCCAATACGCTTGGTCAGCTGAAACTGGGCTGAATTGGCCAACCTAAGCAGGCGGGCGGCCAGTCCCGGGTCGGTATTGATGTCATTGCTGATCTTGCGTAGATCGGGCTCGTCACGGTTCAGTTCGGCCAAAACCCGCGCGATCACCCGTGGGATGCTGGGCAGCGCCAGTTGCGAATCGAGCAAATCATCAAGATGCATGATCTGAATCAAACCAAGTCATGGGAGGAGCCTAGGGTTTACCCTGATTATCATTACAGTAGGGCCTTCGAGAAGGAGTTGATTATGGACATTCTGCTGCAGGTTACTGTCATTCTTGTTTGCCTTTTTTATGGCGCCCGAAAAGGCGGTGTCGCACTAGGTCTGCTCGGGGGTATCGGCATTGTCATCATGACCTTTGTCTTTGGGCTAACCCCCGGCAAACCACCCGTGGATGTGATGCTCACCATTATTGCCGTGGTCGCCGCTTCTGCGACCTTGCAGGCATCAGGTGGCTTGGAAGTCCTGCTGATGGGCGCAGAAAAACTGCTGCGTCGCAATCCAAAATACGTCTCCATCCTGGCACCATTTACCACCTGCCTGCTGACGATTCTGTGCGGCACCGGCCACGTGGTGTACACCATGCTGCCCATCATCTACGACATTGCCATCAAGAACGGCATTCGTCCCGAGCGCCCCATGGCCGGGTCGTCGGTGGCCAGCCAGATGGGTATTTTGGCCAGTCCGGTGTCCGTCGCAGTGGTCTCGCTGGTGGCATTTCTGGCCAAGGCACCCGTTGATGGTCATGTGATCGATTTCATTCAGGTGCTCTCCATCACGATTCCCTCGACACTGTGCGGCGTGCTGCTGATTGGCATCTTCAGCTGGTTCCGCGGCAAGGAATTGGACGACGACGCAGAGTTTCAAAAACGCATCGCCGACCCGGCACAACGCCAGATCATTTACGGTGAAAGCGCGACCCTCATGGGCAAGGTGCTGACCCGCGACCAATGGGTCGCCATGTGGATTTTCATTGGCTCCATCGCGGTGGTGGCCTGCTTGGGCGCATTCCAATCTTTGCGTCCGTTGATCGGCGGCAAGCCCCTGTCGATGGTACTCACCATCCAGATGTTCATGCTGCTGGCCGGTGCGCTCATGATCGTGCTGACCAAGACCGACCCCTCGATTATTGGCAAAACCGAAGTTTTCCGCGCCGGCATGATCGCCGTGGTGGCAGTCTTCGGAATCGCCTGGATGGCCGACACGGTATTTGAAGCCCATTTGCCCGTGTTGAAAGCCAGCTTGACCGAGTTGGTAAAGACCCAACCCTGGACCTATGCGATCGTTTTGCTGCTGGTCTCCAAATTAGTCAACTCGCAGGCGGCAGCCATCAGCGCCATGGTGCCGGTCGGTTTGGCCATAGGTGTCCCACCCGGTTATATCGTTGCTTTTGCGGCGGCATCCTATGGCTACTACATTCTCCCCACATACCCAAGCGATCTGGCAGCCATTCAGTTTGACCGCTCCGGCACCACACACATTGGCAAGTACGTGATCAACCACAGCTTCATCATCCCGGGGTTGATCGGGGTTGGCACCTCCTGTGTTGCCGGCTACTTTCTGGCATCGGCCAACGGCCTGATCTGAGCACGCGGTCCTGTTCCCAACCGCTTGACAAGTCCCGGAGGACTACTATCCTCCCTGACTTGTCTTCACGTTTATGGGGCAGTCAAATGCTGAAACAAATCCTGGTGTCAACGGCGATGGCTGCGGCCAGCGTGGCGCATGCGGCGGAACCAGCGATCGAGCTTACGGTACAGGTGAAAGCGCCCGTAAGCGCCGTCTGGCATGCGTGGACAACCAGTGATGGCATTGCCAGTTTCTTCGCACCAGAAGCCAACGTACAGGCACGCCCGGACGGCGCATTCCACATCTTCATGGATCCCTATGGTCAACCCGGACTCAAGGGCGCCGACACCATGCAGATTCTGGCCATTGAACCCGAACAGTTGCTGTCGTTTACCTGGAATGCCCCGCCCCACCTGGCGCAAGCCCGCGCGCAACGCACAGTCGTGATACTGCGCTTCCTACCCGAGGGCGACTCAACGCGTCTGACTCTCACCCATTTGGGATGGGGCAGCACGGGAGAGTGGCCCCAGGCCAAGGCGTACTTTGAGAAAGCCTGGCCCAATGTGTTGAAAAACCTGCAAACCCGCTTTGAAACCGGCAAACCCTACGACTGGACCGCCTGGCGCGAGCAGCTGAAACAACGGCATTCCAAGGAAGATGCCAAGCGCCCCTGATGGCTGTGGCTGACGAGCAAAACCAAACCTCAGCTCTTTTGCTCTAGTGCCTTTTCAACAGCACTGACCAGGCTGCTACTGTCGGGCGCTGTTGTACTCCAAAAGCTGTCGACGACCTTGCCGTTGCGATCAATCAGGTACTTGTGAAAGTTCCATTTGGGAGCGGACTTGGTTGCCTGGTAAAGGGCCGCATAAAACGCGTTGCGCTTGTCGCCCACCACCTCGGTTTTGGCGAACATCGGAAACTTCACGCCATAGGTGTTGAAGCAAAAATCCGCGATCTCCTTGGATGACCCCGGCTCCTGCTTGCCAAAATCATTGGACGGGAAACCTAGCACCACCAGTCCCTTGGACTGGTATTTGCCATACAGGGCTTCCAGCCCTTCGTATTGCTTGGTAAATCCGCAGAAGCTGGCGGTATTGACGACCAGAATCACTTTGCCCGCATACTGGCAGAGGTTCTGAGGCACGTCGTCCTGAAGACGGGCAAATTCATGCTTCAAAATCGCGGGACAGGCGGCTGCTGGCGCGTTTTGCGCCTGCGCTTCACCAACGAAAAGAAGACCGAGCCCCAGAGCAACGGACCCGAGGTAATGTGTGATGTTCATGCCGCATATTATGTGTCGCCGCACCCCTCCAATGGTCGCCACCTGCAGATTCCCCGCTGAACCATGGGGCAATGCTTGTCAGACCGTCCCTTGGTGATTTGCCACAAACCGGTTGAACTCGACCACTGGCAAGGCACGGCTATAGAGATACCCCTGAAAGTAGTGGCATCCGTTTTCCAGAAGAAACTGTTGCTGCTGCTCGGTCTCCACCCCTTCGGCAATCACCGCCAAACCCAGATTGTTCCCAAGCGCGATGATCGTTTGCGCGATTGACGCGTCGCTGCGATCGGTCAGCACATCACGGACAAACGACTGATCAATCTTCAGGTTGTTTAGCGGTAGCCGCTTCAGGTTGCTGAGCGATGAAAATCCGGTTCCAAAATCGTCCAGAGAAAAAGTGACACCGCGCGCTCGCAAGGTTGCCATCTTCTGGATGATGCCCTGAATATCCTCGACCAGCAGCGACTCCGTAAGTTCCAGTTCCAGCAAGTTCGGGTCAATTTGATGACGTTCGATCAGACCCTGCACCTGCGCCACAAAAGACTCCTGGCGAAACTGCAACTGGCTGATGTTGACAGCGAGGCGCAAATGCTCCATTCCAGACTGCATGGACCAGCGCCGCAACTGTTCACACGCGGCTTCCAGCACCCAGTGTCCGATGGGCACGATCAGCCCGGTCTGTTCCGCCAGATCGATGAACTCGCCGGGCATCACTTGACCCCTCTTGGGGTGTACCCAGCGCAGCAATGCTTCGGCGCCGATCACCCGGGTTTGGGCATCAAGCTGGGGCTGAAAGTGCAATTGCAGTTGCCCCTGGGCAATGGCCTGGCGCAGATCGTTCTCCAGTGCAGACCGGCCAATCGCATCGTTTTGCATCAGGGCCAGCATCAGGTACAGCATGATCAGTGCCGCAGTGCTCTGCACCCAGGCACCTGAAGCCCGAACTTCTTCCGGGAGCGCGAAATCCAGCATCGGGGCACCGTACGTGACCGATAGCACACCAAAGGCCACCATGCAGAGGAACACAATGCCATGGCGCAACCATACGCCAGAGGTCCGAAACGCCATCAGGGCGGCAACGCTCAACGGCAGCAGGTACAGGTGCGTCGTTCTGGGAGCCTGCGGTGTGGGTACATCAAACAGCACCGCAATCAGGCACAGCACGACAAACAATGTCGAGAACAACACCACCCCAGCGGCTTGAATCAGGTTGCGAAATGTGAGCACTCCGACACCCAGCCCACCGCAAATCAGTATCAGATCGAGGGTTGCGAGAATCCAGTTGCCTTGCAGAGCGAAAAAAGCACCCCAGACCAACCCCATCGTCAAGGTGCAGAAGGCGCCCAGCAGCAGCATGCGACGCTCTCGGCGACGCGCCACTTGCCCGAGATCGTGACCGTTCCAGAGCAGGTAAAAAACCTGTACCAATGATGTCTTGAAATCCATGTCTGCCTGGGGCCAACCCAGCGGGTGATGGTTTGCAACGCCAAACCGAGTATCCCACCAAGTGCCCAAACGCGAATTGAGAAATGCTAGGATGCAACGATCATTTCTTTCCAGCGAGGTGTGACCATGGCTTCTCCAGATATAGGCGCCTGTCTTTCCGCAGGTTTTTCCGGCATGAAAAGAAATCCGGTGACCCACATCGTGTCCACCCTTCTGGTGGGCGTTGTGGGCGGCGTCACGGCCGGTCTTTTGACTGGCCCCATGGCGGTTGGCTACA
>JAIFLV010000094.1 GCA_020048895.1 Rhodoferax sp.
GTGATCTGGGTCCCATCATCCTGACGCGTTTTGTGCGCCATCCGTTCGGTTTTGACGGCCTGCCATCGTTCGATTTCGAGTCGTTTGAAAAATCGGTCGCCATTCAGGTGCGCGCATTGGACAACGTGCTCGATGTCACCTTCTGGCCGCTTGCGCAGCAGTTGGAGGAGTCTGCGGCCAAGCGCCGCATTGGCGTGGGGTTCACCGGCATGGGCAATGTGCTGGCGATGTTGTGCCTGCGTTATGACGCAGCCGACGGGCGCGCCATGGCCGCCCGCATTGCGACCAGCATGCGCGATGCCGCCTATACCGCCTCCGTGGCTTTGGCGCAAGAAAAAGGCGCATTCCCGAAGTTCGATGCCGATGGCTACCTCGCCCCCGGCACCTTTGCCAGCCGACTGCCGGCCGACTTGCAGCAATCCATTCGCACCCACGGTATTCGCAACAGTCACCTGCTGTCCATTGCGCCCACCGGCACAGTGAGTCTGGCCTTTGCCGACAACGCATCCAACGGCATTGAGCCACCGTTCTCCTGGATGTACCGCCGCAAGAAGCGCGAGTCCGACGGCACGACCAGTGAGTACGCGGTGGAAGACCATGCCTGGCGCATGTACCGTGAACTCGGCGGCGATGTCAACAAACTGCCAGACTATTTTGTGTCGGCTCTGGACATGTCTGCCACCAACCACATTGCCATGATGGAAGCGGTGCAGCCTTTTGTGGACACGGCGATTTCCAAGACCGTGAACGTACCGGCGGAGTACCCCTACGACGACTTCAAGGGCCTGTACCAGCAGGCATGGCGCGCACGACTCAAAGGCTTGGCGACTTACCGCCCCAATGCCATTCTGGGCTCGGTGTTGCATGTTGAGGCTCCCAAGGTGGAAGCGCCCCAAACACCTCCCCCACCGGTGATAGACCCGATGCGCACCGTGATTGAGCGCCGTCCCAAGGGCGCTCTGTCAGCGGTGGCGGAGAAGATTGATTACTGGACCCAGGAAGGGCACAAGACGCTGTACCTGCTGGTGTCGTTCCTGCCCGTTCCTGCCGCCAACGGCGAAGGCACTGTGGACCGTGCGATTGAATTCTTCATGCCGGTAGGGCAGAGCGGTGAGTCGCAGCAGTGGATCACATCGAGCATGCGCCTGCTGTCCCTTGCGGCACGCGGTGGTTTTCTGGAGCGTGCACTGAGCGATATGCGCAAGGTGGCGTGGGACCGCGGTCCAGTGCGGTTGGGAACCCACCTGAAGGAAGACGGAACGCAGGTGCCCATGTGGCACGACTCCGAAGTAGCGGCTGTGGCCTATGCCATCCAGAACATCCAGGCGCAGCGCATCAGCGCGCAAACCCACGATTACAACCGCCGCGCCACCGACGCTGCGGGAGACAACGACGGATTACTGCCCCGGCAGGAAAGTGCGCTGGCCTCAGCTCCGCTGCCGGTCATGGCCGGCAAGAAGTGTGGTGAGTGCGGGGCGCACGCTGTGATTCGCAAGGACGGTTGCGATTACTGCACACAATGCGGTCACACCGGCTCCTGCGGGTGAAAATTCCCGGGTGAGTTCGCCAAACGAACAAGCCATCCTGGCGGCTGCGCTGATGCAGTCGCGCCAGACGATTTTGCCCAAACGCCTGGTTGCCCCAGGTCCTGACACCAATCAGCTCGAGCAGATACTGGAGGCTGCTGCCAGCGCCCCGGATCATGGTCAACTTCTGCCCTGGCGGTTTATCGTGGTTCCCGACAATGCCCGTGCCCGACTGGCACAGGTGTTTGCCGATGCGCTTTTGCAGCGTGATGCCGAAGCCACACCAGCGCAAGTGGCGCAGGCACGTGAAAAAGCCCATCGGTCGCCCTTGCTGATGCTGGCGGTGGTGGATGCACAGCATGGCAACCCGGACATCGATCTGTCAGAGCGTATTGTTTCGGCGGGTTGCGCGATTCAGAATGTCCTGCTGATGGCCACGGCGCTGGGTTTCGGGTCTGCATTGACCAGTGGCAAGGCGCTCAAGGCGCAAGGTTTGCGTACCCTGTTTGCATTGGCACCGCAAGACCATGCGCTGTGTTTCATCAGCATTGGGACCGTGTTGGCAGCGCGCCCCACGCGCCTGCGGCCAAAGACCAGCGAATACGTTCATACTCTGCAGGTGGCAGAACTACAAGGGACCTGTACGGTTGTGATGGAGTCGACTTTTACGCAGCGGCAAGGCGTGCGGTGAACCCGGACGCAAAGTCGCTCTGGCAAGCACCGCAATGGGCATTCGCCATTTTGTTGGCGTTGCTCGGTATGCTCGGGCCATTTTCCATCGACACTTATTTGCCGGCATTTGCCGATATTGCCAAGTCGCTGGATGCGTCGCCGGTGCAGATGCAGCAGACGCTGTCGGCCTACCTGTTCGGCTTTGCCTTTATGAGCCTGTTTCACGGGGCTATTTCCGACAGTTTTGGACGCCGTCCGGTGGTGTTGTGGGGGCTTGCGGCCTTTACGCTGGCGTCTGTTGGTTGTGCGATGTCGCAAAGTATTGGCCAGCTGATTTTCTTCAGGGGGATGCAGGGGTTGTCGACGGGCGCCGGTATCGTGGTGTCGCGTGCCGTCATCCGCGACATGTATCCCCCGTCTCAAGCCCAAAAGGTGATGAGCCAGGTCACCATCTTCTTCGGAGTTGCCCCGGCGATTGCGCCCATGATCGGTGGCTGGATGCTCAACCATGTGAGCTGGGTCGGCATTTTCTGGTTCCTCACTGGTCTTGGTGTGGTTCTGTGGATCGCCATTTACCGGCTGCTGCCCGAAACCTTGCATGTGTCGCAGCGCCAGCACTTTCATCCCCGGCCTCTGATGGCGGGTTACTGGAAGCTCGGCTCGGACCCGCGCTTCTTCTTGCTGGCGCTGGCCAGTGGAGTGCCTTTTAATGGCATGTTTCTTTACATCCTGAGCGCTCCGGTGTTTCTGGGAGAGCATTTGCAACTGGAGCCGCAGCAGTTTTTCTGGTGCTTTGTCATCACCATAGGCGGCATCATGGGCGGCGCCATGGTGAGTGGCCGGGTTGCGGGGAAAATTCTGCCCAAGCGACAGATCCGCAATGGATTTGTCATCATGCTGGTCATTGGCGTCATCAACCTGATGGCTAACCTGTTGTTCAAGGCGCACGTGAGTTGGGCCTTGCTGCCACTGGGTATTTTTTCGTTTGGATGGGCGCTGATGGTGCCCGTGGTCACGCTGCTGGTGCTGGACTTGCATCCCGAACGGCGCGGCATGGCGTCGAGCCTGCAGATGTTTGTGGGATCGACCGCCAACGGGATTGTGGCGGGGGTGATTTCACCTCTGGTGATGCATTCTACGGTGGGGCTCGCCGTTGCCTCTTTGCTGATGCTGTGTATCGGGCTGTTGTCGTGGATTTATATACGCCACCGCTGGCCGGAAATTGGCAACGCCATCGTCCACGCTTAGTACAAGAGCCCAAGCTCCCGGTGGGGTGGCATTTATTGTTTTGGTGAAACCGCAATGGGGGTGGCTGGGATATACTGTGTTTAATTACAGTTATTTTTCAAACCCCTTGCTGTGCAACGCTCCGCGCTCCACTCCTCTTCTTTCACGCTGCCCGCAGACGTCTGGCGTGCCGATGCGCTCGCGTCGGGTTTGGAGCAGGTATTGCCCACCGGAGTGGCGGCACTCGATGCGCAACTGCCCGGTGGTGGCTGGCCGGTTGGGGCATTGACCGAAATTCTGCAGACACCAGGCACACACGCAGAGTGGCGGTTGCTTCTGCCCGCGCTGGCGCGGTGTGGTTCTGAAGCCGTGCTGCTGGTGGGAGCCCCCCATACGCCATGGGCACCGTCCTTAAGTGCACAGGGTCTGGCTGTGCGCCGGTTGCTGTGGGTGGGTGTGCAGAAGGTCGCAGACGGGTTGTGGGCAACGGAGCAGGCGCTGCGGTGTGCGGGGGTGGATGCGGTGCTGGCCTGGCTGCCAAAGGCGCGGGTGGACCAGTTGCGCCGCTTGCAGCTGGCTGCAGCCGAATTCAGCAAGCTCCTGTTTGTCTTTCGCGCGGCCCAGGCCCAGGGTGAATCTTCCCCGGCCGTGTTGCGTCTGTTGCTGGAGCATGGACCAGCGCATGAGGATGCAGCGCAACGCGACAGTGGGAGCCTGCAGGTGCGCTTGCTCAAGCGCCGTGGCCCGCCGCTGGAGAGCGTCATCCCGTTGCAGGCGGGCGCGCCTGCGCTGGTGCGGCTGCTGGCAGCGGCCACCCTGAATGACGCAGGCCATGCACTGGATTGCACTGCAGCCGACGCCTGATGCGGTTAGCACGGGCGAGGCGCTGGTGGATTCCACCACCGCGCTGGCCTGGTGGGCGCTGCAGTTCAGCCCGATGGTGGCGCGGGTAGACGCCGCGCTGGTGCTGGAAGTGTCTGCCAGCGAGCGGCTGTACGGCGGGCGAGCCGCGCTGGCGCAGCAGATCTTTAAACAAAACAAGCCGGTAGCGCCCGTGGAGTATGCGCAAGGCGCTACATCTTTGGTAGCGTTGGGGCGTCTCTGGAGTGCAGCACCCGAAGCACCTGCAGATGCCTTGCCCTTGCAGGCACTGGCAGCCGCGCGCGAGCATGTGCCTATACTGCTGCGGCTGGGCTGCACCACCTGGGGCCAACTGCGTGCGCTGCCCCGTGGGGGCGTAGTGCGACGCTTCGGTGCAGGCCTGGTCGATGCGCTGGACCGAGCCTATGGCCGTTCGCCTGAGGTCTATCCCTGGGTGCACCTGCCGGAAGTGTTTGACGCTGCGCTGGAGTTGTCCGCCAGCGTGGAGGATGCACCGGCCCTGCTGTTTGGCGCACGCCGG
The DNA here is from genome assembly GCA_020048895.1 of Rhodoferax sp. Taxonomy (GTDB): domain Bacteria; phylum Pseudomonadota; class Gammaproteobacteria; order Burkholderiales; family Burkholderiaceae_C; genus Allorhodoferax. The sequence goes on from JAIFLV010000094.1 coordinate 4,828, forward strand.
CTGTTGGCCCAGTTGCACGCCTGGTTGCAGGCGCGTCAGCATGGGGTGCTGGTGATGGAACTGTTGTGGGAGCTCGATGCCCGGCGCTCCAACGCCCTGCATGTGGATGCACACCACAGCGGCAGTTCCATCGGGCGGATGCTGGTGCGCACCTCTGAGCCAACCCAGGACATGCAGCACCTGCAACGCCTGCTATCCGAACAACTCGCCCGGGTGACGCTGCCGGCGCCGGTACTGCACCTGCGCTTGCGCAGCCTGCAGACCCAGGCACTCACGGGTGAGAGCCGCAGCCTCCTGCCCGAGGACCGGCGACCCGGCGACAGTCTGCACCAGTTGCTTGAGCGCCTCAGTGCCCGGCTGGGTGCGCGGCAGGTGCAACGTGTGGATCTGCAGGCCGACCATTGCCCCGAGCGCACGCAGCGCTGGCATGCGGCTACGGGAGACGTGCAATCAGGGGCAGGTCCAAAAGCGAAAAATGCTACAGAGTCAGGAGCTGCTGACGCAATCCAGACGGGCGTAAAACCCCTTTTTGACTCATTATTTCTGGCGCATGCCGACCTGTATCCAACCTGGCTCTTGACCACCCCGCTGCGTCTGGTGGTTCTGAAAGGAGTGCCACAGTATCAGGGCAGCCTGGACCTGTTGGCCGGGCCGCAACGGTTGGAAACCGGTTGGCTGGAGGGGGAAGAAACAGCAGCGTTGCGCGACTACTTTGTGGCACGCAGCAAGTCAGCGGGGCTGGTGTGGGTGTACCGGGAGAGGCTCACCGGCAGGGGTGATGGGAGCAAAGCACACTGGTATTTACACGGCCTGTTTGCATGACTATCCATAGCTGTGGACAGGATTCAAGCCGCG
>JAIFLV010000099.1 GCA_020048895.1 Rhodoferax sp.
GCAAGGTCTTAATCCCTTTTGAATCAGGGCATTCAGTATTTCTCAGCAAAACTCGAGGGATAAACCATGAAGGCGTCTTAATCCCTTTTGAATCAGGGCATTCAGTATTTCCCCGGTTTACTGGCCGACAATCTACACACAATCGTCTTAATCCCTTTTGAATCAGGGCATTCAGTATTTCATTCATCAACCAACCGGAGAAACCATGAGCCTTGTCTTAATCCCTTTTGAATCAGGGCATTCAGTATTTCACATCATTGGCCCCGGTGGTGAAGACTGGTTTTGTCTTAATCCCTTTTGAATCAGGGCATTCAGTATTTCCGCTGTTCAAAATTCTCCTTTTACGACAAGCACTTGCAAGAGTACTTGCCGAGATTGGATCGAATTCAAAAGCCAGCGGTAAGGCATCTTCTCATATTCCGGCAAGGTCATTTACTCGTGCGTTGTAAATCGTGCCAGCACTTCGCGGGCTTGCGCCAGGTCCTTGATGGGGGCGTCGTGGACGCGGTCGGTCTGGCAGTGCCAGGAGCGGCGCTCAATCGTTTCCAGCCATTGCTGGCCATAGGCGCGATAGAGCGGTAGCACCGGCAAAACTGGGTGGTCTTTGATGAGATAGACAAAACGCGGCGCTGGCAGCAGCAAGAGATGGGCGAGCATTTGTCTAGCGCGCACAGTCTCAACCGCACCGGTGGGTGTGCCGTCGAGTTTGGCGCGGCAGGTTTCACGCACATGGCAGTTGAAGTGGGGGTCGGGGTGCTGCAACTCCACGTCAAAGTCAAACGACAGGTAGGCCAGATTCCAGGCTTCGGGCGTGTTGAGAAAAGGCGATGTGGCGGGGCCGAATGTCACGCGCCCAACCGTGCACTGATAGGTGTGTATGGGTCTGCGGGAGTAGCGGATATGTGCAGGCATGATTTTGCAGGTTAAGTGAGCCACAAGTTGTCAGGCAGCATGGTGTTGCCCAGGGTGGCGCGCCAGCCGTCTTCGGGCAGGCGGTAGGCGCGCACGTCGTCGGCGCGGGAGTCGATGAGTTTGGCCACCTCGGCCATCAGCGCGCCCATTTGGGCGTTGCTGGCGTCCACGGCAAACACCGAGTATTGGCTGGGCGTGCCGTGGCCTTTGAGGCATTTGAAAACCTGGCCGCGGGTGTAGTTGTCCACGATGTCGTAGGTCACGATCCAGTGGGCTTTTTGGTGGCTGCTCATTCCTTGATGGCTTTCATGGCGGTGCGGTACAGGCTGCTCAGGTGCAGCACCAGGGCCGCACCGTTGCTGGCGATCCAGCGCTCAAAAAGGGCGATGATTTCCTTGTCGGTTTGCGTACTGTCGGCGAGGTCGCCAGTGCACAGGTTCATCTCGGCCCAGAGTAGTTGGCACAGGTCGGTGTCCAGGTCCACCGCATCCGCCTGGGCATTCCACAGCAGCGGTGGCGCGCCGTGGGCGGCAAGCTGGGCACCAATATAGGCCAGCAAATGGCCGCGCAGTGCCGCTGGCAAGTGTTCCCGAAACTGGCGGCCATAGACCCATTCGCGTTTGGTGCTTTCCCAAAGCAGCGGGTTGATGCGCTCGGCTTGGCCTTGGCCCCAACGCACCAGCACGTCCATGCGGCGTGCGCGCAGCCACTGTTGGTAGCGCTCGGTGCCCTCGGGCGTTTCCAGCCATAGCTCCAGCGCACTGGTAAAAGGCGGGTGGCAGCGCTGCTGTGGGTAACAGGTGCCAAGCGCTTCGCCCCGGCTGTTGATCCAGCTGATGCCAATGCCGCTTTGCAGGCACAGTGCCAGGGCGGCACCGCTCCAGTCCACCACGGTGCTGCTCACCACGCGTGCCACGCGCACCAAGGGGTAGCGCAGGGTCTGGGCGCGGTCGTTGCGCACCACCAGCGCCTCTGCGGTGCAGGCCACGTGCTTTTTGTCGCGCGTGCCCAGGTACAGGGCGCGGGCGCCTGGGCCGGGGGCGGTGGCTGGCTGCGCTTGCGCGGTGTTCAGCATGACTCATCCTCCTCATCGGCGGGGGCCATCCAGTGCATGCCGGTGCCGCGCAAGTCGCGCGCCAGCGCCTGCGCCTGCGCGCGCAGCCAACGCTGCCAGGGTTTGCAGTGGGTGTTCCAGCTGGCATAGAACAGGCTGCGCCCGCTCTTGCCCAGTAGGCAGGCGCCGCTTTCGGGGGTGGTGGTGAACTGGTCTTCCCGCAGGGCGCGGCTGCGCAACAGTTCCCACACCCACAGGTCCACTGCCGGGCGCAGCGCTTCAATCAAATCGCTGGCCAGGCTCTCGCGGCCAAAGCTGGGGCGGTGGTAGAAGCCCAGCAGCGGGTCGAGCCCGGCCACGCCACAGGCTTGCACGGCTTGCGCGTGCAGCAGGGTGTAGCCCAGGCTCAGGCAGGCGTTGACCGGGTCGCGCGGCGGGCGGCGGTTGCGGCCAGAGAAGTTCAGCGCCGGCGGCATCACCCCTGCCATGCCCGCAAAGTAAGCTCGTGCCGCAGCACCTTCGTGACCACGCAGGGTGTCCAGGGGTGGCAGGGTTGGGTCGGGTGTGGTGGCGTAGCCGTCCAGCGTGGCGCGGATGGCGTCGAGCGTTTGCAGCGCGTCAAAGGTGGGTTTGCGGGCGTCGGGGCGCTGCGCTTGCCAGGTGCGCAGGGCGCGGCTCTGGCGCGCCAGCTTGGCGCGCACCACACCGAGCGCCCAGTTGCGGCACCAGGCGTCGTCTGTCACGCGCAGGGCCTGGGCCAGACGAACGGCGGCGTCGTTGTGCTGCGGCCCCAGCACGATGGCCACGCGCCGGGGGTGGCGCGGGCTCATCAGCACGGTGGTGGCACCGGCGTCGGCCAGTTTGATCAGCACGCCGCTGTCGAGCCGGGTCTGGCCACCGTGGATGACGCAGCGGTCAATCAGCTTGAGCGGCACCGTGCCACGGCGCTCGCCGGCCTCGTACAAGGCCAGGGTTTCGCCCTCGGATTTCACTTCGAGCTGCGCGCGGTCCAATAGCAGGAGTCCCATGGTGCCCTATCCGACGTAAAAATAGTCCGGGTCGGCCGGTGGTACGGCTTTGCCCAGGGTAAAGAGTTTGCTGCGCGGGTCCAGCCGCAGCAGCAGAAAGCGGTCGGTGCTCAGGTCCAGCAGATCCCCCATGTCAGCCACCAGCGTGTTGCGCTCGGCCAGCGTCAGGAACAGCTCATGCGCCGACTTTTGCCCCCCGGTGGCGTAGCGCCGCGCCAGCTTGAGCGCGGCCACCAGGCGGCCGGGTTCGGCTACGTCGTAGCAGGCAAGGTGCAGGTCACGGTGGGGCATGGCGCAATTGTTGACGCCATGCGCTTTTTTGCGGGCTGCGGCAAGCTTGCCGCCCACGATCAGGGATACTGTTGGCGTGCGTGGACGACAGTGAGCACTTCGATGCGATCCACTGTCACGCGATACACCACCACATAGTTGGGGTGTGCCACGATTTCACGCGTGCCCGGCACTCGACCGGGTCGATACAGGTAAGGATGATCCGCCGCTGGCAGGATGGATTGCTCGATCAAGGATTTGATGCGCTTGGCGGCCTCAGGGTTTCGCTCAGCGATAAATCGAACGATCTGCGAAAGCTTTTCTTGCGCTGCTGCACGCCAAACGATGGGCAACATTCGCTATCGGTCTTTCGCTGCCAGCTTAGCCTGCGCTTGCGCGATGATGACATCCATCTCCGCCATTACCTGATCATGAGGAACGCATGGCCGAGTATCGTCCAGGCTGGCTTGCACCTGCGCCCGAAACCATGTGTCGTAAGACTCGGACTCTGCGAGGGTGGCGAATTCTGATTCGATAGGGGAGAGAGCGGCGTTCATCGGGGCAATTCTATGGGCGATGCTGCATATCTACAAGGTACCCGCCCATGCCCATGGTGGCGTTTTTTCCCACGTGCAGCCACTGCCCCAGCCATAGCCAGGGCCAGAGTTGGGCCAGTGTTGGCGCGTCGCCATGCAGCGTCCAACTGCCGAGCACGCCGCCCAGGGTCATTTGCTGGTGCTGGCGGCTGGAGTAGCGGGTCCAGTCGAACCAGTGCAGTGCTTGCGTGTCGGTCAGGGTGTCGGCCAGCGTGAGGGCGTGTTTGGCGGCTTCGCCCCAGCTGGCGTGCCCGCCGGGGCCGGGTGGGTTGTCGGCATGGAACTCCAGCAGCAGCGCCGTGCGCCGGGCCACAGCGGCGATCAGCGCGCGCGGGCTGAGTTGCCCCACGCCCAATGGTCTGCCCTGGCTTTGCAGGCGCAGCGGGGTTTGCAGGCGCAGCGTGAGTTGGGAGCCTTTGGGGCCTGCAGCGCCCGTGGAGTGTGCGTGAGCAGCTATCAATTCAGGAGTAATTTGGGTCTGCTCTGGCACCTGCAGCAGTGCGCTGTGCTCGGCCAGCACGGGTTGCTGGGCGGTCCAGACTGGGTGCGCAGCGCCAAGCGCGTCGACCCAGTCCACCTGCAGCAAGTCTGCGGGTATGCGGCTGCGGGTGAGGCCCTGCGCCAGCGCACGCTGCAGTGCGAAGATGACCAGCGCCAGTTGCTCGGTGGCGTGGCCGATGAGCACCAGGTGAAACTCCAGATCGTCATCTGCATCGAGCACCCGCGCGCCCGGAGTGGGTGGTTCCAGCACGTAGGCATTGGGGATCTGGCTAAAGTCTTGCAGCGCATGCTCGCCCTTGGGCGGCGGCGGCGCTTCAAAGATGCGGGTGTAGGGGCAGGTTTGCAGCAGCGGGCAACCGGGGCAGGTGGGCTGGCGGGTCATGCAGGCCACGTTGCGCAAGGCGGCGCCAAACTGCCCGCGCAACAGCGAGCCCGCGTAGTCCGGCAGGCTTAGGGGCTGCTGCACGCGGGCGGTGAAACGGTAGCGGGCGAGGGGGAATGAACAATCGGTCAAAGTCTTCAAAGGGGCTTTACCTGTGACTGCGCCCAAGTTAGCACTGCGGTGACCACGGCCAGCACGAACTGGCGATCGAGTCCATCCGGATCAATGGTGCCGTACCGGGCTTCAACGGCATAGGGGTTGAGCTCATCAAGCCAGTCGGCATGGGGCGGAGCGGGGAGCGCGTTGTCCTGCAGCAAGTCCAGCAATGCGATCAGGTCATGGGTGCGGCGAAATTCCACGCCGTGTTGGCTCAATACGGATTTGATGGACTTCTCTGCCGCTTGCTGGGCATGAAACCCGATGATGCCATCGCTTATCTGCGAACTGGCGGACAACAGCTTGCATGCAGCCTCGTCTTGCAGCGCAGATTCCAGCAACATATGTGCCACCGATTTTGACTTCGGTGCTTCAGCCATAGACCACCCGGCCTTCCTTGGCAGCCCAATACAGGGCGGTGCCTGGTTGACTCGCCCATTGTCTGACTTCATCGCTGCTATATACCAAGATGTCTGCAGCCAGGCGCAGAGGGCGTAAAGCTCGCCGCAGGCGCACCATTTCTCGGGCACGGTTTTCTACAACAGGCTCGATCACGAGAAAATCCCAGTCTGAACCCTCGTCGGCATCGCCACGAGCCTGAGAGCCGAACAATATGATTTGCTCCGTGTGCGGTGCCGCTTGAATCAGGGCGTTTACCGCAGCTGTCAAGGTGTTAGCGTGGGTCATGGTGGTGGGCTCGCAATGGCAATGGGACGAGTGTATCGAAGGCGTTTACGCCTTGGCCCAGTCGCGCAGGTACTGGTTGATGTTTTGCAGCTCTTCACCAGCGAGAACGTCAATACCATACTCGGCGGCGCGGCTGCGGTCGGTTTCGCTTACCTGTTGCGCGCTGACGTAAAGCCCTTTGGCCATCAGGCCGCCCACTTGCCGCACCACCTGGCCGAGCTTGTAGATCGACTCTTGCGCTTTCACCTGCTTGCCAGACTTGCATTCCACCAGCAGCGCGCGGTTGTTTTTGACGGCAATGGCGTCGACTTCGTTTTCGGTTTTCGAGCGGTTCTGGATAACTTTGGCGTTCATCGCGTATTGGCCGGATTTCAGCAATCCGGTCATCTTCAGGAACACATATTCCTCGGTCCAGCCGCCAGCGAAGAAGCGGGCGCTGTCTTGGTCGGAAAAACTAACTTCACAGTAGCCAGCAGTCCATTTGAGCAGGTTGTTCTTGACCGCCAGGTTTAGCAGTTTCGCCGCCGGACCACCGGGCGGATAGTCAAACTGCTGGGTCATGCCAGCACCTTCGCCAGCCAGTGATGCGTTGTATGCCAGGGTGCTGAAAAATCTACCCAATGGTTGGGCTTGTTCACCCATATGGCGCGACACTGCCGCACGCGCAGCGGCGCGTTGCTGGCCCTTGGCAGGGCGAGTGTCATTGGTGATGCGGTAGCCCCGCAGCAGCAGCAAGTCTTTCAGCGTGAGCACATCCGCCATGGGCTCCTGAATGGGGTTGGCGTCCATCCAGTCGATGGTGTGCTTTTGCGTGTCTGCGTAGAGGGTGCGGTAGCTTCCGGCACCCGTGTTCAGAAAGTCAAGCTCGCGATGGATGGCCAGCACCATCAGCTTGGTGCCACCGGTGATGTGGAATACAACGTGGCGGCCATCGAGTGAGTCGTTGGCGAGTTTGGCTGCGGCGGCACAGATGCTTTGAGGCGTGCTGTCGTCAAAAGCAAGGCACTTCACCGCCGGCACATAGTCGCTGAGCGCCTGCTTCAGATCGGCACCGCTGCGCTGCGCTTTCATGGCCGGGGTTTCCAGAATCCAGACCTCTTGCGCCTGGAGCTGTTTGAGGGGGATGAGGTTGGCGGCGTTTTGGCCGGTGGCGATGCAAAGATGCAGTGTGCTCATGGTGGTGCAGGCGTTCGTTGGTCAATGGGTTCAATGTGGAAAGGCTGCAAGTGCGCGCCCAAGCGCAGCAGGTCGTCTGCAGTGAGTTCGCTGCCGCGAAGACCGGCTGGAAGGTCGAGGCTCAGATGCCAGTAAGCCGCGCCACGCGCACATACCTGCGCCGCAAGGTTGACTGGCAGGCTACCGCAGACCGTGTCACCGACTTGCACTTTCGCCGGGTCCAGGTGTGGCAGGAAGTGGGTCACGTCGATCTTTTGGCGCCTGGCCCATTCGATCGCGCCGGGGTGGCGGGATACGAAGTAGGTGGTCATGGGCAGCCGTGCAGGGCCACACCGCGTTGCTCCACCAGCGCGCGCAATGCGGGCGGCAGGTCCTCGGCATCGCTGACATCCACCCGCCAGGGCAGCGGGCTTTCTTCGAGGTCGGCACGCAGATGGGCCAGTGCCTGCAGGTCGGCTTGCGCAAGGCCAAATAGTGCAATGTCCAGGTCGGAATACGGTTTGGGGCCGCGCCCAAAAGGCCACCCTGTGACGCGCGAACCAAAGGCGAGTGCTGTCGCATGGGGCAGGCGCAGGCGCAACAGGCGTTGAACCTGCTCCTGCTGCGACGCGTTGATGTCAAGCATCGGCAGCGCCCCGTGCCTCTAGTTGCGCCAATAATTCTTGCGCATGGTCAGCAAAGTTGGGGATGATGGCTGCCACATCAGCTGCCTTGGCGGCGTTGTAGGTGTGCGAAGTGGTGTTGCGCTTGTCGCGAAAGGTCATCCACGCATCCACATCCCGCACCAGTCCGCGCTCGCCACCGCTGCGCATCAGTTCACGAAAACTCATGGCATCCACGCTCTGCGCATCAGGCAAATCACGCTCCAATCGCCGCGCCAGCATTTTCCAGCTGAGTTCAAACGTGTACTCGAAGCGCTGGATGCAGGCATCGCGCAGCTCTTCGTCCTGCTCGCCAGCTGCTTGCCAGCGGGTCAGAGCGCGGTGCAGGGAGGCCAGGGCACCTTGCAGTGGAGTGAGGTCCAGGGGTGGGGTTGGCGTATTCATGATTGAACAGATACCAGAATATTACCCACCACTTGGACCGCAAATTTGTCGAAACACTGGTTTTGGCGAATTTTGTTCTGCACGCCCACAGGGAGCATTTTCAGCAACGCCTCACCCTGTGGCGCGTAGGCGTTGGCAGATTTGCCGTTTGTTTCTGCGGTCAGGGTGTTGTTGCCGCGGTTGAACTTGAGCCGAGCAGCAGGCCAGCTTTCCAATGGCGCAGAGGGAACGGCATTGGCCGATGTTGTGGCGCTGCCGCCGCCAGTGGTCGACTTGTCACCAGCTATTGCCATCGCACCATAACCCACAGACGTTTTGGCACCAAAGCCCACCCACTCAAAGGCGTGCTGAAACGCGCTGTCCAGTAGGGCGCGCCACTGCGTTTGCAACGATATAGGCAGGCTTGTGGTCTGGCACACCAAATGGAAATCAAATTGCGATTTGGCGGGTACAGCCAGAAAGCTGACTGGCACGGGCGCGCCGGAGTCGTGCGGGGCTTCGTCGCCCTGGTAATACTTGCCGTAGTGCGGCGTCATGATTTCCACCACCAGCTTGTCGCCTGCCGGCTTGGGGAATACGTCCCAGAAGTCCAGAGCACCCCGCTTGGCGTCTTCTGGCTGCTTGATTTCTTCCGGGCCGAACAGGGCGTTGATCGCGTCGGCAGTGAAGCCTTCTTCCCCGTCGTCCATCAGTTCCTGCATGGCGCGGCGCAAGATGCCTTTGACCCCGCTGCCTGCCAGATAGGGCAAACCGTAGGGGGTGAGAAAGGCAAAGCCGTTTTCAATGGGGTGTTCGTTACCCAAACCGGTGGCGAATGGAGCGGTGGAAGTGGTGCTGATGCGGTAGCCATTGGCACCGTAGTACTGGATGAGGGCTTGCTGGCGCTCACGGATACCCTTTAGGGTCTCAACGCTGGACGGCGGGAGGGGGCAAAGCTCTTTGAGCACGCCCGCACACTCGCGTTCAAACGTGGCTCGTTCGTCTTTGCCTTGCGGTTTCGCTTTTTTGTATGCATCGAAGGCATTGCCATTTGCGCCCTGCCAATGCTTTAGGTAAAGCTGAAATCGGTGCCCGGGCGCAGCATCGGCCAAGTCAGAGGGAATATAGGCGGGTATCGCCGCGACACGTTGTGGGAGTGGCATGGTTAGACCTCCGACTTGACGGCATCCACAAACTGCCGCAACCACTTGAGCAGTTCCAGCGCCTCGTCTGTGTAGCGCAGGTAGTCGCGCGACTCGCCCTTTTGCAGCATCGCCATGAATGCCATGAAATCGCGGGGTACAGGTTGTGGCGCTAGGCGTTGAACTAACCCGGTCATCAAGTCATTCAGCAATTGCTGCTCAGCAGGGCCTTTGCTTTTGTAAAACGCCAAAGTAGGCATCAACCCGCTATTCATGATGAGCGCTGGGGCACCTTTGGCCAGATTGCGATATTTATCAGACGCATCGCCAGGTAAATTGTGGCTGGCCGTGGCGTAGCCCCAGGCCAGCGCTGCACGTTTTTGGTCAAGTGTTTGTGCCATGGGGCGCTCCAATGTCGACTACGTCAATGCGACCTTCCGCTGCTTTTGCCAGCTTGGTGTCGTTGGTCCAAAACTGATTACACCCTGCATGGATGGCCGCGGCGAGGTGCAAGGCATCAGGTGTCTTTACTCCGTGGCGCACGCGCAATTCTGTGGCGAGTTCAAACACTGGTTTATCCAGCGTGATGGTCTGATTGGCAAAAGCATCAAAGAAGGTCTCAAAGTCATTCAAGGCGTTTTGATCATCTTCCCGCAACGGCTTTACACGCACTTCCATCCGCAGCAACTCTGTGACAACGCAGCGTACTTTCGGTTTGCCTTGCGCATCAGTCATTCGCTGTCGAATCCCCTGGTAGTAGGGAGCAACTTTTTCCACGAAGTAGATTGTGGTGTTGGCATCGAGATAGGTGAGCAGCATGTCAGTCCTTCCAGCCTTCGCGCTCTTCGCGAATTTGCGCATCCACGTCTTCGGCGCTTCGCCTGCTGGGTGGTTGCGCATCGTGCCATGCAAGGTAATCCGCAGTGTTGGCAAACTGTGGGTGCCTGGGTGGGGCGGGTGTACTGTGCCCCTCTGGGAACAACACAATGACCTGCGCCGGGCCAGTGGGCGCATCTGGCGGCAGCTTTACCGTGAATGTATGCGACGACGGAACGCTTTGCTCGAATTGATAGGCTTGCATGGTCAAGACTCCTTGCTTGTGGATGAACCCGACTGCACCATCACCAGGCCGCGCCCGGTGGTGGCATCACCGCCGATTTGCAGTAATTTTCCGACAATGCCGGGTTGCGCTGCGCCCTGGCCCGCAAACACATGGGCCAGCACCTCGGGCGCACTCAGCAACGCCGCCGACTCGGGGCTGCGGCTGTTCTTTTTGAAGCGCTCAATGCTGGCCTGTGCCAGGCCCACCATCAGCGTTTCGGGCGGCAGGTTTTCCACATAAAACAGGCCACCGTCTGATGCGGTGCCAGACGCATCGTCAATGCGTACATGCGGCTCCACCACCATGGCGAGGCGCGCAAAGTGGGCAAAGTCGGTGTCACTCAGCAGCACCAGGTCGGTCTTGAACTTGTCGGCAAAGTAGCTGTTGCCGGCACCGCTCAAGGCATGGGTGGCAATCCATTGGGCAACAGCTTTGAGCTTGTCGTCCACCTCGGCGGGAAACTCGAACGCTTCCAGCACCAGTTGCTTGCCTTGCAGTAGCTCGGCGCTGGCAACCAGCGCCTTGTCAGCCGCAACCGTCGGAGTCGACCAGTCCAGCGCCATGCCCGCTTGCGTGGCCAGGCGGTGCAGGCGGGCCAGTGCCAGCGGGCTGGTCACGTAGGCAAAGCCACCCTTGAGTGAACGCACCGGTAAGGCCACCAATTGCGCATCGCTCAAACTCAACGCACCGGCAAAGTCTGACGCGCCCGTGTCTGGCCCAAAAATGCGGTTGATGAGAGTTTGGGGCCAGGCGCGGTTGAAATGGTGGCGTAGCGCGCCTTTTAAACCACTGCCCGCAAACATGGGGTGTTTGGTGTGTACTTCGCGCTGAATGGGGCTGTCAATCGCGCCAATGGCGCTGCCTGCGCCCATGTGTACGGGGCTGACGGCATAGTAGAAAACGAGTTGAGTAGTTTCAAACATAAGGATTCCTCAAGTGAATGTGACAGCAAAAAAGTCAGTTCCACGCACCCAGAAGGGCACGGTTGTAGCCCTCGGCACGGCGTATGTGTTGTAGTGGGGTCAGATCATCGCCCCAAAGCCCCTGGGAAACCCATGCGGCAAGCTTGCCAGCATCACCCGCAAATTCGTCAAACCAATAGATGCTGCCTGCGGGTGCTACGGCTTGGGCGGGTTTGGGTGCCCATTGATACAAGTCCCAGCCGCTGACCACTTCGCGTCGGCCTAACGCCGCACAGGCCAGGCGTGCGGCAAAGCCGTCGCCTTTTAAGCGGTAAATGCCGTCATGCTCGGTCACGCCATCGGCCAGCCAGCCTTGGCTGAACAGTGCCGGGGTTTGCAGCAACAGGCGAAAACGGCCATTCATACCGGGTGGTTTGGCGGTGGCGGGCGGGGTGAAGTGGACTTTGCGGTAGTGCGCGCTGCGGCCATCGCCACCCAGGCGCAAAACGCCTTCGTCGGGCATCAAGTCTGCAACACCCTCAATGCCGACAAGAAAACCGGTGCTGGTGAAAAAACCTTGTGGGCTGAAGGCAAACCCTTCGGTGGTGTAAATCTGTCCTTCTTCGGCGGTGCGGGCATCGGCGTTAAGGCCAATGCCTAGACGAGGGTCGCGTTGGTAGAGGCGTTTGCCCTCGATGCCATGGGCTTTGTCGACCGCAGCCCCGTCCAGGTGCTGAGCCAAGCCCACGCTGCGTAGCAAGATACCGCCTGTGGGCTTCTCTTGTTTGGCAGACACCATTGTGGCGCGCAGCGGCAAGTCTCCCGCAGACGCTATGCCTTGCGCCACCGGGCGTGGTTGCAGCGTGGCAAATTCCTTGCCCAGCATCAGCAGGTCGGCCGGCAGGGGGGAAATGGCCTCCGGTGCTGCATTTGGTGCGGCGCTGCTGCCAGGGTCGCCCGCCAGCGACAACCAGCGGATGCGAAATGCCCCCGGCTGTAGGGGCGTGCCCAGGCACGTGGCCAGCGCCGCATTAGTGCACTTGCCATACGTCAAAAAAGCGGTGAGTTGCTCGGCATCGTTGCCCAGCAAGGCTGAGCGGAATGCACCGGCAAACAGGGAGGGCGGCGGAGGCATCATGGACGCGCCATGCTCGCCACTGTCGCCAAAGGCCAGATTGCCGCGCACAAACAGGCTGTCGGTGGGGCGAACGTAGTAGTACGTGGTGTTTGCAGTGGTGGTGGTGTTGGTGGTGCTCATGCTGCGGCCTCCTCGGTGGGTTGCTGCGAACCCCTTTCACTCTTGCTGGCCTTTGCCTTGTCGTTGAAGCTGCGCGCTTCGCGGGCAAAGAATTCGCTGGTGACGAGGAAGTTTTCGGTGGCGGTTTTGGGGTGCGCGGGCTGTATCACATCGCAGACAAAGCTAACTACCGCGTGCGCCAACTCAGCGCTGCCTTTTTGACGGTTGAATTGGTAGGCCAGCGATGAAGCCATTTGGGCGCGCCAGGTCGGGCTTTTTGCGTCTTGGGCATCGTCGGTCAGACCCTCAAACCACAACTGCGCCTTGTAAATCGCTCCGCGCGAAAAGGCGGTCTGCGCCAGTTGCTCGGCCAGTTGTTTCATCAAGGCCAGTGCACTTTGAGAAGTGTCGGGCTGCTGCGAAGCGGTGTCCACCGGCCACCACGGGCTGGTGACGTTGACCTCGCCGCCGCCGCGCTTGAGCACGCGCAGGCAGAAGGCATCGCGGTTGATGTCCTCGCCCGTGCGGTCTTTGCCGTGGGCAGTGTTTTTGGCGCGGCTCTCTGCGGCGCGCAATTCGCGCAGCACGGCAGAGAGCGGTGCGCTGTGGTGCGCCACCACCGCCCCCATGGAGGCAGTGGCTTTGTGGCCCATCAGCGTCATGAGGCGGCCATTCAATAGCCCATAGCCTTTGTCGAGCAGCAGTTTGCGCTGGCGTGTGCTGCCACCCGCTTGCAGCGTGCCAATGCGCTCGCCCAAGTGCATTGCTTCGCTGGGCGCAATGCCGCTGTAGGCCAAACGCAGAAGCTGCATGCAGTCAAACATATCGTCCACTGCCACCAGCGCCAGTACATCGTCGCCGCCCGCATAGAGCAGCTTGCCTTTGCAGCAGTCTTCCACCACATGGCGGGCCAAGTGGGTGGAGAAGTCGTTCAGGGCTTGCGAGATGGCACCGTGGCGGCCGGGGGATACCGGGCGTTTGGTGGCCAGGTACTTCGTGAGCTGCGGGTCGCGCCGCTCGTAGTTGGCCATTTCAGCCAACACACTGCTGTGCCAGGTTTCGCGGTACTTCAGTTTGTAGTCGTCTTCATTGCCCGCCAGCCAGCCGCCCATGCGGTCACCGTCCATCAGAATCAGGGCGTAGTAGGTCTCGGGGCGGCTGTCGCCTAGCAAGCGGGCAACGGTGCGCTCCAGGTGCTGGGCTTGCGCGGCATCTTCGGGAGGATTTTCCAGCATGTCGGGCAGCTTGCGCAGCGTGGTTTGCTCTGTTTCTGATAGCTGTCCGCGCTGGTACAGCGTGCGCATCAGGGCTTTTGGCAGGGTTACGTTGTCGTAGTCTGCGGCCGTAGCGGCCAGTGCTTGCAGGGCAGACCGCTGGTCGCTGGTCAGCGGCTGCTGGGGGTCGGCCAGCTTTTCCAGCGTGGTCGACAAGGCCAGCGCATGGGTACTGACCACGAAGCGGCGCACGTCACCGCCAGTCAGGCGGCTCACGCGCTCGGCAAACAGGGTGGGCCACAGGCGTTTGAGGGTGGCAATGGCACCCAGGTGTTCGCCGGGCTTGACCCAGGATTTTTTCTTCTTGGCCAGCTTGCCCCACACGCTCTTGGCATCACGGTCTCTGCGGTTCAGGCCCAGAAGGGTGCGGTCGTGGGTCAGCCATTCCGCCTCACCGGTGAGTGTGCAGCGGTGGCCTTCTTCGTGCAGCGGTGCAAACGGCCGCGTGGCCTTGGCAGCACCCAGTGCGCGCTCGGCCAGCTCGTACACCGCAGGGTAGAGGATGCCGGTGTTGGGTGTCCAGAAATGCAGGCTGTCGAGCTTGAGTTCTTTTGTCAGCACTTTCCACGTTGCGTCCTGAAACACACCTTGCTTTTTAAGATCAGGGTGAATCTGGTCCAGCGCCGCGTGTAATTGCTGTGTGGCGGCGCTTACATCTTTGTGGGCATCGTCTTTGCCCACTGGCCAGGTGGCAGCTGCCCAATATGCTTCCGGAAAACCCGCCAGTTGTGCCTTGATTTGCGCCCGTGCCACGTCGTTCATGGGTACGCCAGCAGCGGAAAACGTCTGCTCGGCAGCATCTTGTGCCCAGATTTTTGCTGCGTTTTTAATAGCTGCAACCGCACGTTCTGCAAGGGTCGAAGCCTGTTTTGATGGAACAATGGCCATGAACTTGTTGGGCAGGCTGGCGGCAAATAGTGGGTTGGTGTCGGTGTTGTCGCGCAACAGTTCGGAGTCCATGTCCTCAAACAATTGCTTGAACGCATCGCCACCCACATCGCGTTGCATCAGCCACTGGTCGACCACCGGCACGCCGCGCAGGGCAGGGAACACCATGCAGTCCGGCCCCAGGTGGCTGATGATGGGTTTCATGGCCTCAAAAACCAGACTGGAGAGCAGGTGTGAGCCAGCCCACAGGTCCGATGTCGACCGCGCCTGCCCAATGAAGCCCTGCACCGGGCCAAAGCTCATGATCAAGAGCGCGGGTTCATCCGGCCCGTTTTCATCCCCGGCCAGTGCGGTGTGGATGGCGGATACCGTGTCCACATGCGACCAGATGCTGTGGTCGGGCGTGCGCGAGTCGGCGGGCAGCATGTTCCACAGCACACCCAGCTGGTCGGCACTTTTTCCGGCTTCCGGGCCAAAGCGCCAGAAGGCGAGAAAGGTTTTGCGCAGTTCTTCGCCACTTTTCTCGTCGTCGTCTTGAATCAGGCTCTCAAAGTGGGCCTGGCTCACGGCTTTGATGCTGTCCACGCCAATGTCCAAATTCAATGCGCCGGGTGACAGGCGTGCGCCCGACAGGGGGTGAATCAGCTCCGGCGTTTTGCTGAAAGTGACGGATTCAAACTTGGGGTAGCGCTTGGCATCTTCCCCGCGTGGCCAGTTGGGCCGGTCGGCGGCGGCTGCCAGATGGTCGGAGCGCTTGTCAAACAGCTTGGAGGAAATGTCCAGCGCCTGGCGCAAACGGCGTGCGGTGCCGCCTTCGTGGCCCTCCTTGTCGCGCATCAGTACCAGTTGCTTTTCAGCGGGGTCGTGCAGCCAGGCGGCGAGTTTTTGGGTGTAGTCGGTTTTATGCGTCATGGCTTAGCCCTTGCGGATGCGGTTGAGCAAGGTTGGGGCTTGCGTATTCAGAAATTCATGCACTTGCTGCCAAATGGCAATCTGGTCTTTGATTTCGGGCGGGCGCACGCTGCTGCGCTCAAAAAATGCATGCGGCATGGCGCAGGGCAGGTGCGTGATAAGCCCAAAATATTTGCCGTCTTTGGCCTTTGCGACCTTAAAGCGCATTTGGCTGGCCAAGCGTGCGTTAGGCAAACCTGCTAAGCCGTGGTTGGTCACCGGGTAAGCCAGCACATGGCGATCTTCTACCCGGCTGTGGGGTGCGCCGCTACTGAGTTTGAATTGCGTGCGAAAACCGATTTTCAGCGCAGCGAGTTGCTCCATGACTTGGCGCCAGTTGTCGAAGCCGACATAGGCGGTTTTGCCTTCCTTCAACGTACTGCCAGCAACCACGCGCCAGACTGCGGGCCGCCCGTCAGCGCACAAGCCTATGGCGTGGGGCCAATCAGATGCCAAGCGATCACCCAAAGCGGCAGTCAGGGTGCGCGGCGGTGACTGTTCTGCCAGTTTGGAGTCGCATAGCTCCCCCCAGCCCAGAACGCCATCACCTTCGATGTGCAGAGAACCCCAAGCGTTGCGGGAGCGAGAGCCCAGCGTGCCAAACCATGCTGCGAGTTGAATGGCCTTTTGGATCGCAGGAGCTTCCGTAGTGGGTATCCGCAGTTTGAACGCAAAGGCTGGGCCATCCGGCGCAATGGCCTTGCGGCTGCCTTGTGTAGTGACAGGGCCAAAACCAAGATAGACACCCGTACCAATCGGTCGGAGTTGTCCGGTTTGTCGATCTTTCACTTCCGGGTGTGGGTGAGTTGCCATGCGTGGTAGCTCCGCGAGCGTCCCGATATCCCACCCCGACAGCCGCAATTGCACCTTGGATCGCCCCCCGCTATCGTCATCCCCGGCGCTGCCAAAAAGTTCGTTCTCCAGTGCTAGCAGCCGACGGTGGTCATACCCGACATCCGCGGCTTTCACCACCCGCCACCATTGCCGCAACATGGCCTTGAAAGGCGGTGTACGCCACTGGGCCTGCTGCTCGGCGTTGCCCAGAAAAGCGGGCGTATTGAAACTGACCTGGTAGGTCAATGTGGTCTTGCTCATTTCTTTTCCTCCCCGTGCGGCATGTTTGTCACCGCATCGGTTTCAAATTTAACAGACTCCGCTGGCAATGTCAGCCGGTAGTTACGTGGACGCGTGCCGCCGTCGTCAATGCAATAGTGGCGGGCGGCGGGGCCGAGGGCGGCTTTCAGGCGCTTTTCCAGTTTGGTTTTGCGTTGCGAAAAATAGTCACCATCCATGCCGTTCTTCAGCGCCCGTTCAGTGGCATCCATGTCTGCCAGGGCGTGGTGGCAGGCGCGGTATTCCTGCAGGTACCGACGCGCCCAATTCAGATCGCTGGCTTCTTTGGGGGGTGCAGGCAAGGCGGGCAAGCCTTCTTTGGCGCGCCGCGCAAACACCGACAGCAATGCGAGCTCGGCGGGCGGCAGGTCGATGGAGTGACCTCCGGCGCGGATACTACGTCGCGCCAGGTTGAGAATAAGTTCGGGCGCGGCAAGGGCGGCTTGCGCGGCAGCCACGGTTTCGCCAAAACTGGCGTGCCCACTGAGCAGTTTGACCGGCAGGCCGTGGCGCAGACTCACAAACGGAATCTCGGCGAGGGTGATTTCTGCCATGGCGGTGTCGGCGAGTTTGCCGTCACGCGTTTGCAGTACGCGACTGTAGGGTGTGGGGTAAAAGAAATCGATGCTGTTCTCAAATGGTTCGCTCACCAGCACATGGCTCAGACGGTCTTGCGGCCTGCCGTACAGCGAGAGGGCGTAGCCCAGATAAAAGCCCATGGTTTTACGCCCGCCGGCAATGGATACATGCAGGGCGCAATCGGGGTCGGCGCTGAATTCACGCACCTTTTGGGTGATGAAGTCGGCAGCTGCGCGGTTGTCGGCGATGCTGCGAATATCGTCCATGCCGCGCTCATTCGCGTCGCGCATGATGTGGATGTGCTTGCGGTTGAAGGTGATGCCAGGCAGGTGGTAATCGGCACATAGTTTGTGAAACCAGCCCAGGTCTTCACTGAGCAGCGATAGTTCTGCGCGCTGTGCACCCTCGCGGGTGGTGATGAGGTGAACCTCGGTAGGTACAAACGGCTCGGTGGGGTTGGCGGCCAGGGCGTAGATGGTTTCCGTAACGATCTGCGGCGACAACCCACTCACGGCCAGCAACACGCGGCGTTTGAACTGGCCGGGATGAGGGTCCCCGGGTGTGGCGAGTGTGGGTGTGGTCGTGTTCATGGCGGCAAGTGTAGGCATGGGCCGGCATCGCGTACGCTTTGGCAAGCTTGCCATACAAAAACAAAAGGCCACCTCACGGTGGCCATTTGGACATTGAGGGGCGCTTTACTTCTTGGCTGGCGCGGCAGGTGCTTCTGCGGTGTACTCGGTGATGACCTTCCACTTGCCATCCACAATCTGGGACACGCGCGTGGCGCTGGAGCCCAGGCGTTTGGTGGCCGTAAACGTGGCCGGTGCGCTGCCGAAAATGTCGGCCGGGTAGGACATGGTGTCCATGACCTTGATGAAGCTGTCGGTCGTCAGGTTCTTTCCTGCCTTATTCGCTGCGCTTGCAAAACTATTGACGGCGATGTAACCGTAGGCTGAAAACACGGTGGGGTCTTCATTGAACTTGGTCTTGTACTTGTTGGCCCAGAACTGGATAGGACCAGACAGTCCTTCGGTGTAGGGGTTCTGCACGGTCATGGCGGCAATCAGCCCGTTCATGGCAGGGCCGCCGAGTTTGTGGATCAGATCGGTATACGCAGCGCTGGAGCCAAAGAAGGTGGGGTTGTAGCCCATCTTGCGTGCAGTACCAATGGTGCCGATGGTTTCACGAATGATCGTACCCAGCACGATAAAGTCGCAGCCGCTGGACTGCATCTTTTGCACTTGCGACGAGAAGTCGGTTGCGCCGCGTTTGAAGGATGTCTTTTCGGCAAATGCCATGCCGATGGTTTTCAGTCCATCCTCGCCACCCTTGAGCACTTCGAGCCCGAAGTCGTCATCCTGGTAAATCGTGCAGACCTTCTTGGCGCCCTTCTCTTTCACCACTCTGGGCAAATGGGACAACATCTGGTCATAGTAAGTGGCGGCAAACGCGTACTTGAGCTTGTGGAAAGGTTCGTACATTTCGCGCGCTGCTGTCACCGGGAAGAAGTTGATCACGTTCTTCTCGAACTGCACCGGCATGGCAGCCATATTCTGGGCGGTGCCCAGATGTCCGATCATCATGAAGATCTTGTCCTGATTGACCAACTTTTGGGCTGCGAGCACGGCCTTCTTGGGGTCATAGGCAGAGTCTTCCACCACGATTTTGAGCTTGCGCCCATTGATGCTGCCCTGCTCATTCAACTCTTCAACCGCCAACAGCATGCCTTGGCGCAGTTGTTTGCCAAAACCCGCCAGCGGGCCGGACAGGTCCTGGATGGATCCGATCAGGATCTCGTCTTTGGTCACGCCCTGTTGCTGGGCACCCGCCACCGACGTGGCAAGGGCCGATGCGGCCAGGGTTATTGCGGATAGCATCTTCATGGTCAGTCTCCTTGTTAAAAACTTTACTCTACAGGTCAATGAATTGAGGGGTCTGGCGCAAGGTTGCACCCTCACCGGTACATGGCCTCAATCTGCGGCGCATACTTTTTCTCCACCAGCTTGCGTTTGAGCTTCATGGTGGGGGTAAGTTCCTCATCCTCAGCGGTGAGTTG